>DATCXD010000072.1:0-3657 GCA_036566005.1 Micromonosporaceae bacterium
GGCGGGTCGTGGAAGGCGGTTGGGGACCCTATCCCCGTACGCGTGAGGAAATCCTGCAGATCGTCAAGCCGCCGGCCGCCGCGATGGACGAGCAGACGCAACTCTGGGGCTTCACCGACGCCGACGGTGAGACGGTCGTGACGGCCCGGTATGCCGACATCCAACCGTTCCGCGACGGCGTCGCCTGGGTCCGGCGGCCGGAGTCGGAGACCTGGGAGCTGATCGACGAGGCCGGCGGGGCGCTGATCGAGGCCGCGAACGGCTATCTCGGCGTGAGTTCGTTCGCCGGTGGCCTGGCCTGGGTATCGCGCGACGGGAACGGGCGCTGGATTGCGATCGACCGCAACAACAACGTGACCATCTCCACCGGCTTCGACGACGTACGCCCGTTCCGGCGCGGCATCGCCGCCGTTCGGCGCAACGGATACTGGGGAGCCGTCGACGGTGTCGGTCGCGTGGTCGTGCCGTTCGCGTATGACATGTTCGCCACCGCGCTGTCCGATGGGCGCTACATCGACGGCTTCTCCGACGAAGGCCTGGCCGTGGTGCAGGTCGGCGGCCGCAAGGGAGTGGTTGATCGCTCCGGCCGGACGCTCGTCGACCCTTCGTTCCTGTCGCTCGTCATCCATCCGGTCTCGTTCCTGATGACCGATGACGATGGACGGTGGGGCGCGCTGGACCGTAAGGGCCGCATCCTCATCGACCCGACGCATCCGAGCCGCGTCTCGGTGACAATGGAGATCGACCGGCTACTCGCCGACGCTCGCCCGGTGCTGTGACTCACTCCCGGCGGTACGGACCGGGCAGGTGCGCGCGCAACGGTCTTGGATAGGGTCGACGGCATGGAATTCCGACACCTTGGCCGATCCGGTCTCATGGTCAGCGAGATCTCGTACGGCAACTGGATTACACACGGCTCGCAGGTGGAAGAAGACGCCGCCGTCGCGTGCGTCCGCGCCGCCCTGGACGAGGGCATCACCACATTCGACACGGCGGACGTCTACGCCGGCACCCGCGCCGAGGCCGTCCTCGGCCGGGCGCTGGCCGGGCAGCGCCGCGAGGGCCTGGAGATCTTCACGAAGGTCTACTGGCCGACCGGCCCCGGCCGCAACGATCGAGGCCTGTCCCGCAAGCACATCATGGAGTCGATCAACGGCTCGCTGCAGCGGCTGCAGACCGACTACGTCGATCTCTACCAGTGCCATCGCTACGACTACGAGACCCCGCTGGAAGAGACGATGCAGGCGCTGGCCGACATCGTCCATGCCGGCAAGGCACATTACGTCGGTGTCTCGGAGTGGAAGGCGTCCGAGATCCGCGCGGCGTACGACCTCGCCCGGGACCTCGACATCCAGCTCGTGTCGAACCAGCCGCAGTATTCGCTGCTGTGGCGGGTCATCGAGGCCGAGGTCGTCCCGACCAGCGAGGAGCTCGGGATCGGTCAGGTCGTGTTCTCGCCGATGGCGCAGGGAGTCCTGTCCGGCAAGTACCTGCCGGGCCAGCCGCCGCCGGCCGGATCGCGGGCGACCGACGACAAGTCGGGTGCGAACTTCGTCGCCGGCTGGCTGCGCGACGACGTACTCGCCGCGGTGCAGCGCCTCAAGCCCCTGGCCGATCGGGCGGGTCTGTCCATGCCACAGCTCGCGGTGGCCTGGGTCCTGCAGAACCCGAACGTGTCGAGTGCGATCGTCGGCGCGACGCGGCCGGAGCAGCTGCGCGACAACGTGAAGGCGTCCGGCGTGAAGCTCGATGCCGATCTGCTCAAGGCGATCGACGAGGTCGTCGACCCGATCGTCGAGCGCGACCCGGCGAAGACGGCGAGCCCGGCTCGCCGGCCGTAGCTTTGCCGTGATCCGGTGTGGTGCGCACTCATTGTCCTATCGAAGCGGCTGATAGGACAATGAGTGTGCGCCTGAGCAGATCTTGACGCTCAGTTCCAGAACCGGAACAGGCTCTCGCCGATGAACACGAACCCGGGGTCGAGCCCTAGGCCGCCCATCAGATCGAAGAGCCAGTCGAAGACCCGGTTGCGGGCCAGGTAGATCAGCGCGAACGCGAGCAGGAAGCCGTAGGGGCGCACCGCGTCGAAGCCACGCCGCCACTCGTTGCTGAGCCACGGATAGAGCGCGTTCCCGCCGTCCAGACCGGGGATCGGCAACAGGTTGAGGATCGCCGCCATGACCTGGAAGAACGCCAGGTACGCCACGGCCGACCAGAACACCGGGTGCGCTAAGAAGTTCACGCCCGCGGTGAAGGGCGCGATGAGAATCGCCGCAAAGATCACGTTTACCGCGGGACCGGCGAGGCTGACGCCGGTGTCCCAGCGCTTGCTGCGCAGGCGATGGTGATCGATCAGGACGGCGCCGCCGGGCAGCGCGATGCCGCCGAAAATGATGAACACGACCGGCAGCACGATCGACATCACCGCGTTGGTGTACTTGATCGGGTTCAGCTGGAGGTAACCACGGTGGATGACACCGAAGTCGCCGCCGCGGTAGCCGATCAGGGCGTGCGCATATTCGTGCAGGCAGAGCGACAGCAGCCAGCCGAAAACCACGAACACGAACACGTTGAACTTGTCGCTGCCCTTCTCGAACCAGGCCAGGGCGCCGGTGGCCACGAAGATCCCGACGATGGCGAGGAAGACCGGGCTCGGCACGAACGAGCCGCGGGGAGCGCGCACCCGGGTGCCGGCGTCGAAATAGCTCACTGGATCACTGGCCGGCCGGGGCGAGGCTCATCCGGTATTCGACGCGCTCGTCGTCGAAGAGCGTCGCGTTCGCCGCGCCGGACGCCAACAGATCGCGCCAGTGCTGGCCGAGCCAGGATTCGGCGTCGGACTGGCTCGCGAACGTCTCCTCCGGACCGCTCACCACGGCGCCGTCGGCGTCCTCGCACCGCCACGTCCAGGTCATGTTCGTCTCCATCCGGCAAACATCGGGTCGGCAATCTCATCGCGGCGGCGGCGTTTCCGGCGCCGGCCGCATGGTCGGGCCCGGCAAGCGTAGTCGGTCGCGCAGCCGGGTGCCGACTCCACACACCGCGGGCCGGTCCGGATGCGATGCGGCCTCCGGCGTGTCAGGTCGAGGCCATACAGTACGAACATGTCGCCGGCGCACGCGCACACCGTCCTCGTCCTCGGGGGCATCAAGTCGGGAAAGTCGGAATTTGCGGAGGCCCTGGCTGGGACGGCCGCCGTCCGCTACGTGGCGACCGCAGCGCTCTCCGACGGCGACGAGCCGGACCCGGACTGGGCGGCCCGGATCGAGGCGCACCGGCGGCGCCGACCGCCGCACTGGCGCACCGAGGACATCGGAGCCACGCCGGACCGCCTGCCCTTGCTGATCAAGGAGGCCGGACCGACCGAGACGCTTCTCGTCGACGACCTCGGCGGCTGGTTCACCGCGCTGCTCGGCCCGGTCGGGCACGGCGACCCGGAGGCTCCCGAAAGCGGCGAGATGCCGCACGAACGCACTGGCGCTGCTGCCGCCATCGCGATCACAGCCGACCTCGTGGCGGCCATCGAGTCGGCGGCGGCCCGGATCATCGTGGTGAGCCCGGAGGTCGGCTTGGCCCTGGTGCCGACGACGCCGGCCGGACGCTGGTTCGCCGACACGATCGGCGCGGCCAACCGGAGCATCGCGGCCGCGGTCGACG
>DATCXD010000099.1:0-10869 GCA_036566005.1 Micromonosporaceae bacterium
GGCGGCCGCGGCCAGCCAGGCCCCGGCGAAATGCACCTGGACCACGAACCCGGCGCTCAAGGGCGACGCCCAGAACCCGATCAACAAGCAACTCGTCAACACCGGACCGCCGCCGCTGACCACCGTGCCGCACAACGGCACGCAGCAGATGACGTTGAACACGAGCCAGGGCAAGATCGTCGTCGCCTTGGACGTGTCGAAGGCACCCTGCTCCGCCGAAAGCATGTCGTACCTGGCCGGCAAGAAGTTCTTCGACAACACGAAGTGCCACCGGCTGACCACGGCGGGCATCTACGTGCTGCAGTGCGGTGACCCGAGCGGCACCGGAATGGGCGGGCCGTCCTACACGTACGCCGCGGAGAACCTGCCGACCGACCAGCAGCCGAACTACCCGGCCGGCGTTGTCGCGATGGCCAACCCCGGCAACAAGGACCTCAACGGCAGCCAGTTCTTCATCGTCTACCAGGACACCCCGGAGACGGCCGATGAAACCGGGGCCATGCAGTCCAATCTGACGTCCGACTACACGATCATCGGTACGGTCACCACCGGCCTCGACATCGTGCAGAAGGTCGGCAAGGCGGGCGCGATCTCGACCGACAAGTCCGATCCGAACGACGGCGCGCCGAAGCTGCCGGTCACCATCAAGACGGCGACGGTCGGCGCCGTCCAGCCGTAGCTTTCGCCCACGACACCGGCCGTCACCCGCGACACCGGCTTTCACCGACGACGGCAGCGGGCCGACCACGCCAGGTGGTCGGCCCGCTTTCGCGTGTCGCCGGGTACGCGCCGGGTCGTCGCCGGTTACGCCCCGGACGTCACCCGGTACGCGTCGTAGACGCCATCCACCCGTCGTACGGCGGCGAGCAGGTGCCCGAGATGCTTCGGGTCGGCCATCTCGAAGCTGAAGCGACTCACCGCGACCCGGTCGCGCGTCGTGGTGACCGTGGCCGACAGGATGTTCACCCGCTCCTCGGACAACGCCTTGGTCACGTCGGCCAGCAACTTGTGGCGGTCGAGCGCCTCGACCTGGATCGCGACCAGGAACGTCGACGCGCTCGTCGCCTTCCAGGTCACCTCGACCAGGCGCTCCTCCTGCACGAGCAGGTCCGGCGCGTTCACGCAGTCCTCGCGGTGCACGCTGACACCGCCCGATCGGGTGACAAAACCGAACACCGCGTCACCGGGCACCGGTGTGCAGCAGCGCGCCAGCTTGATCCAGACGTCGCTCACGCCGACCACGACGACACCGGGGTCGTACGCCGCCCCTCGGCTGCGGGGTGGCCGCGTGGCGACCGCCGTCTCGGCGATGTCCTCGACCGCGCCCTCTTCGCCGCCGTACGCCGCGACGAGCCGGGTGACCACGGACTGTGCCGACACCTGGCTCTCGCCGACCGCCGCATACAGCGCCGATCCGTCGGCCAGATGCAGGTCGCGCGCGAGTGTCATCAGCGTTTCGCTGGTCAGCATGCGCTGCAACGGCAGGCCCTGCTTGCGCATCGCCTTGACGATCGCGTCCTTGCCGGCCTCGATCGCCTCGTCCCGGCGTTCCTTGTTGAAGTGCTGGCGGATCTTCGTACGTGCCCGCGGCGACTTGACGAAGCCGAGCCAGTCCTGCGACGGCGCGGCCGTCTCCGACTTCGAGGTGAAGATCTCCACGACGTCGCCGTTGGACAGCGTCGACTCCAGCGGCACGAGCTTGCCGTTGACCCGCGCGCCGATGCAGCGGTGGCCGACCTCGGTGTGCACGGCGTAGGCGAAGTCGACCGGCGTCGAGCCGGACGGCAGCGCCACCACGTCGCCCTTCGGCGTGAAGACGTAGACCTCCTGGCTCGACAGGTCGAACCGCAGCGCGTCCAGGAACTCGCTCGGGTCGGCCGCCTCCCGCTGCCAGTCCAGCAACTGCCGCAGCCACGTCATCTCGTCGATGTGCGCCGGCGGCCCGACGACCGTGGCGCCCTTGGTCTCCTTGTAGCGCCAGTGCGCCGCGATGCCGTACTCGGCCGTACGGTCCATCGCCCTCGTCCGGATCTGCATCTCCACCGGCTTGCCGGTCGGGCCGATCACGGTCGTATGCAGCGACTGGTACATGTTGAACTTCGGCATCGCGATGTAGTCCTTGAACCGGCCCGGCACGGGTTGCCAGTTCGCATGGATCACACCGAGCGCGGCGTAGCAGTCGCGCACCGAGTCGACCAGAATCCGTACGCCGACCAGGTCGTAGATCTCGGCGAACTCCCGACTGCGGCTGATCATCTTCTGGTAGATCGAGTAGAGGTGCTTCGGCCGCCCAACCACTTCGGCCTTGACCTTGGCGCCCTTGAGATCGGTCTGCACCCGGTTGGTCACCTTTTGCAGCAGACCGTCACGCTGCGGCGCGTGCTCGTCGATCAGCCGGTGGATCTCCTCGAACTTCTTCGGGAAGAGCGTGTTGAACGCCAGGTCCTCGAGCTCCCACTTGATCGTGTTCATGCCGAGCCGGTGCGCCAGCGGCGCCAGGATCTCGAGTGTCTCCTTCGCCTTCTGCTCCTGCTTCGGCCGCGGCAGGAACGTCAGGGTCCGCATGTTGTGCAGCCGGTCGGCCAGCTTGATCACGAGGACGCGCGGGTCCTTGGCCATCGCGACGACCATCTTGCGGATCGTCTCCGCCTTCGCCGCGTCGCCGAGCTTGACACGATCGAGCTTCGTGACGCCGTCGACCAGGAGCGCGACCTCCGGTCCGAAGTCCGTGCGCATCGCGTCCAACGTGTACGGCGTGTCCTCGATGGTGTCGTGCAGCAAGGCGGCGACGAGGGTCGTCGTGTCCATCCCGAGATTGGCGAGGATCCCGGCCACGGCGAGCGGATGCGTGATGTACGGATCGCCGGACTTCCGGTACTGACCGCTGTGCCAGTGGTCGGCGGTGTCGAACGCATGCTGGAGCAACCGGATCTCGGCCTTCGGGTGGGCCACCCGGTGCACCGCGATCAGTGGCTCGAGAACCTCGCTCACCTGCGGCGACTGCCACGGGGCGTTGAAGCGCGCGAGCCGCGCGCGCACGCGACGCCCGGTCGGCACGACCGGCAGGAACGTCGCCGCTCCGGATTCACCGGCATCGTCGAGGCCGCCGGGGATCTCGATCGTGTCCGAGTCGATGCCGCTGGACGCACCCGGGAACGGCAGCACAACCGCGTCGTCGCCGGTCGTGTCGTCGTCCTCGCCGGAGTGGTCATAGTCAGAGGGGTCATCGCTCATGCGGAACCGACCGTGTGCCGGCGAAGTCCCGTCGGCCCGGTCGCGCGCCGATCCGGTCGCCTTCCGTCGATCGCCGTCACCGCGGCCGGTGCCGTTGTCGCTTCGACCCACCGCGACCCCGTTCGACGACGGGGCATCCGGGCCGCTGTCGACCGGTCCACCCGAGCCGTCGCCGAACACGCTGTTGCCCGACCCGGGGACGGGCGCGGCGTTACCGTTGCCGCCCGAGCTTCCGACGCCACCCGAACCAGCGGCGGCGGATGTGCCTTTTCCACCGGCCGGGACGTCCGAGCTCGCGGCCGTTCCCACGGTCAGGCCGGCACGCGCGGCAACGGCTGTGAGTCCGTGCCGGGCGCGGCCGGCCGAGCCGAACCGTCCGGTTCCGACACCCTGCGCCTGCGTCCGGTCGAGCTTACGGTTGCCCTTGGACTTGTCACCGCGCGCCTTGTCACCGCGCGACTTGTCACCGCGCGACTTGTCAGCCTTGGCGGCCTTGGCCCGGCCACCGTCGGTCCGGTCGCCCTTGGCCCGGCCACCGTTGGCCCGGTCACCCGCCGTCGGGTCGACCTTGGCTTCCCCGGCTTCCAGCTTGGCCCGGTCGACCTTGGCCATGTCCGTCGGTTTTGCGGCGCGATGCCGACCGGCGTCGACGCGCCTGGTCTCCGCCCGTGCCGGAGCGGCCGGGACCGAACCCGGCGCCGGCTCACGACCACCACCGCGCTCGGCTGGCTCCGCGGTCACGTCGCGGGTCGACTCGGCCGGCCTACCGCCAGAGCCCGCTGCTCCGCCGCCGGCAGCACCGGCGTTCGGCTTACGTGTTTCGGGCTCCCGGTCCACGGGCTCACGGGCTTCGGGCTCACGGGCTTCGGGCTCACGCACGTCGGGTTCTGGCGGTGCGGTCGGAACCGTCCCGGACGCGGCGGCGTTATCCGGGGCGGCCGCTCGCGCTGCTCCGGGCCGTTGGCCGGCGCCACTGCCAGGTGCGACGTCGCTGGACAATCCGAGCGCTCCCTAGATCGCTGGGTCCGCCCCGACGCGACCGTGCGCGCGGGGAGGACATCATATCTGTCGACGGGGCTCCCTCGACCCTACCCGGCACCGGTCGGTGTGCCACGCCGCTACCCGGCCGGACGCCCGGGCCGAACGGCCCGAAACGCTCGCGCCGCCGCCCATTCGACGCCGCCGCAGCCAAGATCCAGTTCGGCGTGCCGATCGACCGCTGGGACGGGCGTCACACCGTCAACAATGCCTGGACGTCGCGGCCGACGAGCCGGCTTCGACCGTTCAGGAACCCCAGTTCCAGCAACACGCAGAGCCCGGCCACAATTCCACCGGCCTGCTCGACCAGTCCCAGCGTGGCTTCCGCCGTGCCGCCCGTCGCGAGCACGTCGTCGACCACAAGGACCCGGTGCCCGGCCACGAAGGCGTCGGTGTGCACTTCGAGGGCGGCCTGGCCGTATTCCAACGCATACGACGCCGCGATGGTGGTCCGGGGCAGCTTGCCGGCCTTGCGTACGGGGACCACGCCCACTCCCGACGCATACGCCACCGCGGCCGCGATCACGAAACCGCGCGCCTCGATGCCAGCGACGACGTCGAAGGAGAGCGTGCCATCGGGATCCCGATAGGTCGACACGATGCCATCGATCAGCTCACGGAAAGCCGGACCGTCGGCGAACAATGGGCTCAGGTCCTTGAACACGACCCCGGCCTGCGGAAAGTCCGGGACGTCCAGCACGTGCTCGGCGACTAGTTGATCGAGCTGCGTACCCATGGGTCTGGCTCCTTCTGACATGCGTGCGCGGCGCCACCGACCACACCTGCCGTGGACAGCAACCACTCCGATCAACGAGACGTCCGCCAGTCTGCCGGACGGGCAGAGCTGGCGGACGGTCGACCCACGGCCACCGTCCAGCTGGCGACAGGTTGTCGATCCGGCGACCGGTCGATCCGGCGACCGGTCGATTCAGCGGCGGCGGTTGCCGCCCGGTCGGTTGCCGGACGGTCGCGATCCGGGATTGCGCTTGCCCGACGGCTTGGCACCGACCCTCGGCGTCGAACCAGCCGTGCTCGCCAGTGCGTTCTCCCGCGCGGCCTCGGTCTCACCGGGCCTGTCCTCGGAATCGACATCGGCGGCCTTGGATGCGGCTTTCGCGGCCGGCTTGGCGTTCTTCGCGGCGGTCTTGCGGCGACCGGACGTGGGCGTGTCCGTCTCGCCGCGCGCGACCGCCATGCGACGCGCCGTCACGCGCTCCACATGGTTGCGGTAACGCGGATCCATCAGCTTGAAGTCGACCAGCCACGGCGTCGCCAGGAAGAGGGACGAGTACGCGCCGGTCAGCATGCCGACGAACAGCACCAGGGCCAGGTCCTCGAGCGTGCCGACGCCGAGCAGCCCGGAGCCGACGAACAGGAGCCCGGCTACCGGCAGCAGACCGATGATCGACGTGTTGATCGAGCGCATCAGCGTCTGGTTGACGGCGAGGTTCGCCGCCTCCGGATACGTTATCCGCGTTGTGGACAGGATGCCCTTACTGTTCTCGGCCACCTTGTCGAACACGACGACGGTGTCGTAGAGCGAGAAACCGAGGATGGTCAGCAGGCCGACGATCGTCGACGGCGAGACCTCGAACCCGACCAGCGAGTAGGCCCCGGCCGTGAACAACAGGTCGTGGGCCAGCGCCAGGACGGCCGCGAGCGCCATCCGCCACTCCTGGAAGCGGATCGCGATGAACGCACTGACCACGACGAGGAAGACGATGAGCGCGATGATCGCCTGGCGGGTCACCTCGCCGCCCCAGGACTTGCTCACCTGATTCGTCGTGATGTCGGTCGCCTTGGACAGGTGGCCAGCCGTGACGAGGTTCGTCTTGATCTTGTCGACCGTCGCCTGTGACTGGTGCTCGGTGTCGATGACGAAGTTCGTCGTGCTGCCCTTGGCGCCGGCGGTCTGCGCGCTCGACACCTCGACACCGGCGCTGGTAACCGCGCCGCGTACGTCCGCGAGCGTCACCCCGGGCTGCTTCGGGAACTGGTACGAGTCGCCGCCGGCGAAGTCGATGCCGAAGTTGAAGCCGCGCAACGCGATGCTCAGGATGCAGACCACGATGATGATCGCGGAGGCCGCATACCACCTCTTGCGTGACCCGATGAAGTCGATGCGCGTGTCGCCCCGGTAGAGGCGACCCAGCGTCCCCCTGCCCGAGAATCCCGTGCCTGGCATGGTCAGGACTCCTTCGTACGCATTGTGCCGGCGCGGCCTGCCGGCGAGCCGCTCGGCGCGGCCCGGTTGCGAAGTCCACCGAGGCCGGAGACGCGCGGCGAGGTGAACGTGCGCGTACCGGACAGTACGTGGACGAGTGGGTGGGTGAACAGGAACACGACGATGAGGTCGATGATCGTGGACAGGCCGAGGGTGAACGCGAAGCCGCGGACCTGGTCGCTCGCGAGCGCGTAGAGCACCACGGCCGCGATGAAGGACACCGCGTCGGCCGACAGAATCGTGCGCCGCGCACGGACCCAGGCTCTTGGCACCGCGCTTCGTACGGTCCGGCCCTCCTTCACCTCGTCTTTCAGGCGTTCGAAGAACACCACGAACGAGTCGGCGGTGATACCGATGGCCACGATGAAGCCGGCGATTCCGGCCAGGCTCAGCGTGAAACCGAGCGAGCGGCCGAGCAGCACGAGGGATGCGAACACGATCGAGCCCGAGACCAGCAGGCTGGCGATCACGACGAAGCCGAGTGCCCGGTAGTAGAGCAGGCAGTAGACGATGACGAGCGCGAGCCCGATGGCGCCGGCGAGCAGCCCGTACTCGAGCTGTTGCAGGCCAAGCGTGGCCGAGACGATCTGCGCCGTCTGCTGGACGAAGCCCAGTGGCAACGCGCCGTACTTGAGCTGGGTCGCGAGCGTATGGGCGGCGTCGGCGGTGATCCCCGTACCGCTGATCACGGCCGGTCCGTTGATCACCTGTTGGATGGTCGGAGCGGAGACGACCTGGTTGTCCAACACGATCGCGACCTGATTATTGACCTCGGCCGCGGTCAGGTTTGACCATTTCGTCTGACCACTGCCCTTGAACTGCAGGTTGACCGTCCAGCCACCGGTCGACGCGTAGTTCACCGGGTCGTAGTTGGCCGACGCCGACGCGATGTCGGTGCCCTGCACCTTCGCCGCATCGAGCAGGTACTTGGTGTCCGGCGTGGTCTGGTCACACGCGACGACCTGCTGGCCCAGGAACTTGTCGTCGGTCAGGTACTGCGGATTGCGGGCATCGAGCTGCTTGCACGTGATGGTCGGCACAAAGAATTGCATCTGCGCCGGCAGCACCGCGACCTCGTCCGACGTGAGCGTGTAGAACGGCGCAAGCGTGTCGATCGTCGCCTGGTCGGTCGGCGCCTGCTTCAGCGCCGCGGCGGTCCGGAACGCGAGCAGCCCGACCTTCTCCTGGACGTTGCCTATCGTCGGCTGTCCGGAGAACGTCGGGGCCGGTGCCGGTGACGCGCTGCCCGACCCGGACGGAGCCGCGCTCGGGGTCGACGACGGCGCCGGGCTCGGCGTCGCGCTCGGAGCCTTCGCCGGTGCCTTCGCGGGAGCCTTTGCCGGAGCAAGGGCCCTGTCGCCGTTCGCCGACGGCGCCGAACCGGCCGACGGGGCCGCAGCAGATCCGGACGGAGCCGGGGCCGGGCTGGCGGGGCCGCTTGCCGACGGTGCGCGCGACCCCTTCGGCAGGTCCTGCCCGGTGTTCAACACGGCGCGGAATTCGAGCTTGGCCGGCACCAGCAGTTGCTTCAGCCGGTCCGCCTCGTTCTGCCCGGCCACGTTGACCACGATGTCGCGGCCGTTCTGCACGAAGACCTCGGCCTCACTGACGCCGGTCGAGTTGACGCGCTGAGCGATGATGTCCCGCGCCACGTTGAGGTCGGCGGCATCCGGCTTGGCGCCGGTGAGCGTCTGCGCCTGCATCGTGACGCTCGTACCACCCACCAGGTCGAGGCCGAGCTTCGGGTTCGGCTTGTGGTTGGGGGTGAGGAACACGAGCCCGTACAGCACGACGATGAGGCCAACCAGTACCAAAAAGTACGGGCGTGCCTTGAACACTCCGGTGGGTGCGGCCACTGCGGTTATTCCGTCTCTACAGGGTGGTGGAGGGTGTCGGTTGAAGGAAGGTGTCAGTCGTTCTTGTCGGCCGAGGACCGGGGGGCCTCGGTGCCGTCGGTAGGAGCACTGTCCGGGCTGCGCGGGGCGGTGTCGGTCTCCTCGGAATCCGCGTCGGCGTGCGTGGCGTCGAGATCGGCGCCGTCGACGATGTCGTCATCGCCTTCGTAGGTGACGCCGTCCGACGACATCGTGTCGTCGACGTCGTCCGGCGCGACCTTCGCGATGGCGGCACGGTCGTAGCGTGCCGTGACACCGGGTGCGATCTCGAGCGTGACGGAGTCGGCGTCCGAACCCACGATCGTGCCGTGCAAGCCACCGATCGTGACGATCTTCGTGCCCTCGCTCAGGTTGTTCAGCATGTCCTGGTGGGCCTGGCGGGCGGCCTGCTGGCGACGCCGGTTCGGGCGCAAGAGCACGAAGTAGATCACGACGACAAAGGCCACGATCAGCAGGAACGGGGTAAAGGAGGAGCCGCCGCTCGAGGTTGCCGCATAAAACACGATCGCGCCTTCCGATGGGACTCCCCCGCATCGCGTGGCGTCGCGCGCGATGTTAGGGAGCCGAATGTGCGTCCAGTCCGGACCGCGGCGAGTCTAGTCGGTGGAACTCGGCTCACCGAAAGCGGCGTAGATCACGGTCGGGTCACGTTCGTCATCTCGCGGCATCCGGCTTACCCGAGCCCGACACCCATCAGTCCCGCCGGCAGCTAAGGCTGCTGGTCGAACAGGTCGGGCGCCGATTCGGCACCGTTACCAAACGTAGCATTCGGTGGCCGCAGCCCAAGGTGCCGCCATGCGCTGGGGGTAGCCACCCGACCACGAGGCGTACGCGCGAGCAGGCCGGCCCGGACGAGGAACGGCTCGCACACTTCCTCCACGGTGTCCGGTTGCTCCCCGACTGCGACGGCCAGCGTCGACAGCCCGACCGGGCCGCCGCCGAATGAGGTGACGAGGGCACGCAGCACCGCTTTGTCGAGGCGATCCAGCCCGATCTCGTCGACGTCGTACACGCGGAGCGCGGCCAACGCTGCGTCGCGGCTGACGACGCCGTCGCCTCGTACCTCGGCGAAGTCGCGGACGCGCCGGAGCAGACGATTCGCTATTCGTGGCGTGCCTCGCGACCGCCCGGCGATCTCCGTCGCGCCATCAGCGGTGACCGGAACCCCGAGAATTCCGGCCGAACGGTGGATGAGCTGGGCCAACTCCTCGGCCTCATAAAAGTCCAAATGGCCGACAAATCCGAAACGGTCGCGCATGGGGCCGGTGAGAAGACCCGACCGCGTCGTCGCGCCGACCAGGGTGAATGGTTCGACGTCGAGCGGGATAGCCGTTGCCCCGGGGCCCTTACCCACGATCACGTCGACCCGGAAGTCCTCCATCGCGCTGTAGAGCAGTTCCTCCGCCGGCCGGGCGATGCGGTGGATCTCGTCGATGAACAGCACGTCGCCGGTGGACAAGCTGGTCAGCACGGCGGCGAGGTCGCCCGAGCGCTCGATCGCCGGACCGCTGGTGATCCGCAGCCCGGCGCCGAGCTCAGCGGCGACGATCATGGCAAGCGTCGTCTTGCCAAGGCCGGGCGAGCCGGAGAGCAGGATGTGATCGGGCGGCGTGCCACGGCGCATGGCGCTCTGCAGCAGCAGGTCGAGCTGTTCCCGGACCCGGTGCTGGGCGACGAATTCGGCGAGCCGGCGCGGCCGCACGCTCGCCTCGGCGTCCAGCTCGGCGGTGTCGGTCGGATCCGCGAACGCGGACACCAGACCGCCGGATTCGGTCATCGTGCGCGGCCTTCGCCGGCCGAGCCGGCCGAGCCAGCGAGGCGGATCGCCAACTTCAACATGGCCGGTACGGTCGGGACGGCGCCACCGGCCGCGACTTCGAGATCCACCTGCTCCGCGACTCCGGCCACCGAGGCCTCGGCCTGTGTCGCGCTCCAGCCGAGTCCGACCAGGGCCTGACGCACCTGGTCCTGCCAGGCATGCCGGGTGCCGCGAACGGGCGCGACGCCGTCGCTGGCCAGCGGCACGGCGCCGATCTTGTCGCGCAACTCCAGGATCAGCCGCTCGGCGCCCTTGCGCCCGATGCCTGGCACCTGCACGAGAACGGCCGGCTCGTTGTTGGCGATCGCCTTTCGTACGGCATCCGGGTGGTGGACGGAGAGCACCGCTTGGGCGACCCGCGGCCCGACTCCGGTCACTGTCTGCAACAGCTCGAAGAGTTGCTTCTCGTCGTCGTCGGCGAATCCGTACAGCGTCAGCGAGTCTTCCCGGACCACAAGCGTCGTGGCGAGCCGGGCCGGGACTCCCACCCGGAGCCCGGCGAGCGTGTTCGGCGTGCACTGGACGGCGAAGCCGACGCCCCCGACCTCGATCACCGCGCCATCCGGCGCCAGGGCGGCCACCGGGCCGGCCACACTCGCGATCATCGCGTTCCTTTCGATCCGGCGGCGCGCGCGGCGGCCGCGGCGATCTTCGCGCGG
>DATCXD010000106.1:0-2975 GCA_036566005.1 Micromonosporaceae bacterium
GGCGGCTCGCCGTGAGCGTGCGGGCCAAGCACCTGTCGCACAAGCCCTTCGACGACCTGATCGAAGCGAATCTGGTGGACCAGGAGGTCGAGACCTACCCCACGTACGAGGACCTGGTCGAATACTGCGAGCTGTCAGCGAACCCGGTCGGCCGGATCGTGCTCGAGGTATTCGAGGCGAGTACGCCCGAGCGGGCCGAACTCTCCGATCGGATCTGCACCGCGCTGCAGATCATCGAGCACTGCCAGGACGTCGCCGAGGATCGGCGGGCCGGTCGCATTTACCTCCCGTTGGAGGATCTGACCCGGTTCGGCGTGACGGTCACCGACCTTGACGGGCCGACGGCGAGCGCCGCCGTCCGACGCCTTGTCGCGTTCGAAGCCGAGCGCGCCGCTGCCCTGTTGAACTCCGGCGCGCCACTGCCCGGCCAGTTGCACGGCTGGGCCCGTCTGGCCGTGCGCGGGTACGTGGCCGGTGGCGGCGCCGCCCTGCTCGCGCTCCGCCGGGCCGACTGGGACGTGCTGTCGGGGACGCCGCACGCTCGCAAGATCGATGTCGTACGCCAACTGATCGCCGTGTCGCGGGATCGACGGGTGGGCTCGTGACTGGGACCAACGCCGCACGGACGAGCGCTACCGGGACGGTCGCCGACGCGTACCGCGAGTGCGAGTCGATCACGAAGCAGCAGGCCCGGAACTTCTATTACGGGATCCGGCTGCTACCCGCGGCCAAGCGCAACGCGCTGTGCGCCGTCTACGCGATCTCCCGACGGATCGACGACATCGGCGACGGTGATCTGCCCCTGGCCGAGAAGACGGCCGCGCTGTCGTCGCTGCGCGCATCCCTGCAGGCGACACCGGCGAGTGACGCCGTGCTGGTCGCGCTGGCCGACGCCGCATCGCGGTTCCCGATCCCGATGGGCGCGTTCGACGAGCTCATCGACGGTATCGAGATGGATCTGGCCGGCCGGACGTACCAGACGTTCGATGAGCTGGTGACGTATTGCCGTTGCGTCGCCGGATCGGTCGGGCGGCTCAGCCTCGGCGTGTTCGGTTCCCGCGACGACACGGTCGCGCCGCTCTACGCCGATCAACTCGGCATCGCGCTACAGCAGACGAACATCCTGCGGGACATCCGCGAAGACCTGACGGGTGGCCGCGTCTATCTGCCGCAGGGCGAGCTGGACGAGTTCGGCGTGCAGCTCGCGCTGGACGAGCGGGGGGCACTGGCCGACAAAGAGGGCAATCTCGCTCGGCTGATCGACTTTTCGGCCGAGCGGGCCCGCCGGTGGTACGCCGACGGGTGGCGCCTCATGCCACTGCTCGACCGGCGCAGCGCGGCCAGCACCGGCGCGATGTCCGGCATCTACCGCCGGTTGCTCGACCGCATCTCGACCGATCCGACCGCCGTCTACGCCCAACGGATGTCCCTGTCCGGTCGCGAGAAAGCCGGCGTCGCGGTCCGCGCGCTGCTCGGCTCGAACGCCGGCTACGCGGCGAGCGCCCCGGCCCCGTCGTCGGCGGAGGCAACGACGTGACCAGCGTCGCGGTCATCGGCGGGGGCCTGGCCGGCATCACCGCGGCGCTTCGCTGCCGGGACGCCGGCGCCGAGGTCACGCTCTACGAGGCACGGCCGAAGCTCGGCGGTCTGACCCACTCGTTTCGGCGCGGCGACCTCGACGTGGACAACGGCCAGCACGTGTTCCTGCGCTGCTGCACGGCCTACCAGGACCTGTTGGGCCGGCTCGGCGTCGCGGACCAGGTGACGCTGCAGGACCGGCTCGACATTCCGGTCCGGGCGCCCGGGCTCACCCGTACGGCCCGGTTGCGCCGCAACGGCCTGCCGGCCCCGATGCACCTCGGCGGATCGCTCCTGCGATATCCGTTGCTGGACACCGCGCAGCGGCTGCGTTTTGTCCGGGCCGCACTCGCGATGCGCCGGCTCGACCGCACCGACCCGGCCGTCGATGCACGCAGTTTCGGCGACTGGTTGGCCGAGCAGAAGCAGGACCGGGCGACCATCGACGCGATGTGGGACCTGGTCGGCATCGCTACGCTGAACGCCGCCGCCGGCCAGGCGTCGCTCGCGCTCGCGGCGATGGTGTTCCAGGTCGGCCTGCTCACCGATCCGGGCGCGGCCGATATCGGCTGGGCCGGCGTGCCGTTGCAGCGGCTGCACGGCGACGCCGCCGTCCGCGCCTTGGAAATCATTGGCGCCACCGTGCGTGTTGGGGCGAAGGTGGACGTCGTCGAGCCCCGCGAACGCCGGTGGCTGGTGGGCGCGAAGGGCGGGGAACAACTGGTGGACGCCGTGGTGATGGCGGTGCCACCGGCGGCCACGGAACGCCTGGCGCCGGCCGGCAGCGTAGCGCTCGAGCCCGGCTACGCCGCGAAGCTCGGCACGTCTCCGATCGTGAACGTGCACGTCGTTGTCGACCGGCACGTGCTCGACACGCCGTTCGTCGCCGGTGTTGGCACACCGATCCAGTGGGTGTTCGACCGTACAGTGCAGTCCGGCCTGCACGACGGCGACCGGCGCGGCGGCCAGTATCTCGCGGTCTCGGTGTCGGCGGCCGATGATTTCATCGACCTGCCGGTGGCCGCGCTGCGTGAACGGTTGCTGCCCGATCTCGTCGCGCTGCTGCCGGCCATAGCGCGGGCCGAGATCGTTGACTTCTTCGTGACGCGTGAACGCGAGGCCACGTTCCGTCCGGCGCCCGGCAGCGGCGCACTCCGGCCACCCGCAACGACGCGGGCACCCGGGCTCTTCCTGGCCGGCGCGTGGACCGACACCGGCTGGCCGGCGACGATGGAGGGCGCGGTCCGCAGTGGGGACGCGGCCGCGGCGGCCCTGCTCGCCCACGTCGGACCGGACCTCGCTCATTCAAAACGAGCTCACGGCGTACGACAGGGGGTGGCGGCGTGACCGCGATGCTCACCGCATTGCACCGCAGTCGGGATCAGCTCGTGCCTGCG
>DATCXD010000128.1:0-4536 GCA_036566005.1 Micromonosporaceae bacterium
GTGCATTCGCTATCCGGTCCGACACGGAACTGCTGCTCAAGAGCCGGCGGGTGGTTCCCGGACGGCTGATCGATGCGGGGTTCGCATTCGGCTACCCGGACTGGCACACGGCCGCCATGGACCTGGTGCCACGCCGTCGCCAGGGCTAGCGTGGGCTAGCCGGAACGGCGCCGAGCAGGCGCCACGTGCGTGAGCTTGGCGGCGACCACGCCCTCGTCAGGCCGCGCGCATCGTACGGCCGACGTAGTTTTCGGCCAGCGACTCCCCCGCAGCCCGCGACGACGTCACGTAACGGAGCTGCGACAGTTGCAGCGCTTCGTCGAAGGCGTCATCGCCCGGCGCCCGGTGCAGCATCGATGTCATCCACCACGAGAAGTGCGTGGCGCGCCAGACCCGGCGCTCGCATCGGTCCGAATAGGCGTCGGCCAGGTCGGTCGCTCCATCGAGAAGAGCGACGAGCGCGGCGGCGAGAACGGTCGCGTCGGCCATCGCCAGATTGAGGCCCTTGGCGCCAGTGGGGGGCACGATGTGGGCCGCGTCGCCGGCCAGAAACAACCGACCATGCCGCATCGGTGTGCTGACGAAGCTGCGCATCGGGGTGATCCCCTTGTCGCGGACGGGACCGGTGTGCAGCGTCCAGCCGGGCAGCCCGAGTCGCGTGTCCAGCTCCGACCAGATGCGGTCGTCGGGCCAATCGTCGATCCGCTCGTCCGGATCGACCTGCAGATACAGCCGGCTCACCGTGGGGGATCGCATGCTGTGCAGGGCAAACCCACGCGTGTGGTGCGCGTAGATGAGTTCGTCGGTCGACGGCGCGACGTCGGCGAGGATCCCGAGCCAGGCGTACGGGTAGCCGCGCTCGGAGACGGCGAGGTTCGGCACGGCCGGTCGGCACACACCGTGGAAGCCGTCGCACCCGGCGATCGCATCGCAACGCAGCTCGCGCTCGACGCCGGCGGCATCCCGATAGCGGATGAGCGGCCGGTCGCTCGTCACATCGTCGACGCCGAGCGCCTCTGCGTCGAATTCGATCGATCCGCCACGGTCCAGGCATGCGGCGACCAGATCCTTCACGATCTCGGTCTGCGCCCAGACGGTCACGGTGCTGCCGGTGAGGTCGACGAAGTCGACATGGTGGCGCTCGCCGGCGAACTGGAGATAGATGCCACCGTGCTCGAGCCCGTCGCGGTCCATCCGGGCGCCGAGTCCGATCTCGCGCAGTAGCTGTGCGGTGCCGGCCTCGATGACACCCGCGCGCTGCCTCGCTTCGACGTAGGCGCGGTCGCGGCTCTCCAGGACGACGGAGTCGACGCCGGCCCGCGCGAGCAGATGCGACAGCAGCAGGCCGGCGGGTCCGCCGCCGACGATCCCCACCTGGGTACGTTCGGGTACGCTCACGCTGTGGTCCGGTCGGTGTCGTCCGGGCCATCGTCGGGCTCCGGCTGTGCACTCGTCGGCGCAGCGGCGCCCGTGACCCGCCGCCGGAGGTGCTCGCGCAATGTCGGCGTGTGCACCACATAGCCGACCGGGAACAGCCGTACGTCGGTCCGCGCGGCGACAGCGCCCCACAGACCGCGGGGCAGCCACAGCACCGAGGCCATCGCGATGGCGCCGATGAGGACGAGATACCACACGCCGTACGACGACAACGACTGCTGCAACGCGAAGAACACGATCGCACCGACAATCGGGCCCTCCAGGTAGCCCAGTCCGCCGATAATCACGATGAAGATCATGTACGCCGACCACTGAACGCTGAAGATCGCATCCGGCTGGACGTTCAGGGAGCTGACGACGAGCAGTCCGCCGGCCGCGCCGCAGCCGGCCGCCGACACGAGGTAGACAAGCCGCTTCGCGAGTGACACGGTGACGCCGACACTGCGGGCCGCGGTCTCGTCGTCCCGGATCGCGGTCAGCGCCAACCCGAGCCGGCTGCGCAGCAGCAGGTAGCAACCGGCCACGGTCAGCACGGTGACGCCGAGCGCGACCCAGTAGGTCAACGCCTCGCGAACGCTCGCGTCGATGCCGGACAGCGTGGTCAGCGAGCGCCCGCTGCCGCCGCCCAACGACGCGTCACGTTCCACCAGGAGATGGTAGACCTCGGCGATCACCCAGGTGCCGACCGCGAAGTAGTCGCCACGCAGCCGGAACGCCAGCAGCGAGGTCGGCACCGCGATCACCGTACAGGCGACGGCGGCGACGATCACGCCGATATACGGCTGGACGCCCCAGTCGCTGAACTGCACGACCGCGTAGGCACCCAACCCGATGTAGGCCTGCTGACCGATGGACACCAGCCCCGCGTACCCGGCCAGCAGATTCCACATACTCGCCATCGTCACCAGGATGAAGAGCGTGACGAGGTCGTCTGTGATCGACGTATACACGGCGAACGGCGCATACGCCAGCACGACGACGACGATTCCGAGCGCGACGGTCGTCCAGACATTCGCACGCCGCCCGCGCCGGACGTGCGGTGGCGTCCCGCTGCCGTCCCGCTGGGTCGGAATGCGGGTGGGCGCGGGTCCCGCACCCACGGCCGGCACGGGCGTCGACGACGTCATGCCAGCCTCCGCGCCGGGATCAGGCCCTGCGGCCGGAATGCGAGCACCGCGAGGAAGATGATGTGTCCGCTCAGCAACAACAGGGTCGGGTCGAGCTGCGCGCCGAGTGTCTGGGCGAGACCGAGCACCATGCCGCCGAGCAGCGTGCCCCACAGCGAACCGAGACCGCCGATGACGACCGCTTCGAAAGCGAAGATCAGCCGGCTCGGACCCATACTCGGGTCGAACGACGACCGCATGGCGAACATCAGGCCGGCCAAGGCAACCGTGGCGAACGCGATCGCTGTCGCGACGGCGTACACGTGCCGGCTGTCGGCGCCGACGAGGGTGGCCGCCTCCCGATCGTCCGACGCCGCACGCATGATGCGGCCCGTACGGCTGCGGGACAGGAACAGTTGCAGGGCAGCGATGACGACGACGGCCAGCCCGAACGTGATGAGCGCGAGGTAGGACAACGAGATGTTCGCGTTCACGCGGAGCCCTGCGGTGACCAGCGAGCCGATGTCGAGTGCCCGCGTGTCGGCCGAGTAGATCTGCAGCAGCACGTTCTGGACCACCACCGACAGCCCAAAGGTCACCAGCAAAGTCGACAGTGGACTGATCGCGAGGCTGCGTTGGAACAGGCCGCGCTGCAGGCCGTACCCGAAGGCGGCGAACACCGGCACCACGACCACGACGGCCCAGAATGCACCGAGCGGGGTCGCACTCATCACCGAGTAGGCGAGAAACGCGGCCAGTACCGCAAGGTCGCCGTGGGCCAGGTTGACAATGCGCATCACGCCGAACATCAGCGAGAGGCCGCACGCGAACAGCGCGTAGAGGCCGCCGAGCAGGATGCCCTGCACGATCGCGTTGACCCAGGTCATCGAGCGATCTCCCGGTCGGTGTCGGGCGGCGTGGGCGGCGTGCGCGGCGTGGGCGGCGCGACGGCGCCGAAGTAGGCCGCCTGGATCTCGTCCGCGGTCAGGGCGGCCGGGCGGCCGGTCAACACCGTACGCCCGCCGCGCAGGCAACACATCTGATCGGCCACGCGCAGTGCTTGTGACACGTCCTGTTCGACGAGCAATACCGTGGTCCCTTCGGCCAGAATCTGCGGGAGAGTCTCGTAGAGTGCGCGCACCACGATCGGCGCGAGCCCGAGAGACAGCTCGTCCAGGAGCAGCAGTCGTGGGTTGCTGGCCAGCGCGCGACCGATCGCCACCGCCTGTTGTTCGCCACCGGACAGCGACGCCGCGGCCTGCTTGCGCCGCTCGGCCATCCACGGGAACAGCTCGATGATCCGATCGATCGACCAGGGCCCGGCTCGCCTGCGGTAGGTGCCGGTGGCGAGGTTCTCGACCACGCTGAGCGATGGGAACAGCCGCCGACCCTCGGGCACGAGTGCGATCCCGGCGGCGACGCGACGATGCGCCGGCGTCCGGGTGACGTCCCGGCCGTCGTACCGAATGAGCCCGCTGGACGGCCGCAACACACCGGCGATCGTCCGCAACAGCGTGGTCTTGCCCGCGCCGTTCGCCCCGATGATCGCGAGCGTCTCACCCTCGTGGACGGCAAGCGAAACGTCGGTCACCGCGGCCAACTGCCCGTGGCGGACGGTCAGGCCGTCGATCTCCAGCAGGGTCACGACGCCGCCTCGGCGCTCGGCCCGCCGCCGGTCGCGCCGTCGGCGAATTCATCGGCCGGGGCCAGTTCCGGCCCGACGCCGAGATAGACCTCGCGCACGGCCGCACTCGCCAGCACGTCGTCGGGTGCACCGTCGGCGATGAACGCACCGCCGGCCAGACATAACAACCGATCGACGGTACGCGTGAGGGCGTGCACGACATGCTCGACCCAGACGATCGTGATGCCGCTGGCCCGCCGCGCGGTCACGATCGCGACGAGTTCGTCCACCTCCGGATCGGACAGGCCGCCGGCGACCTCGTCCAGCAGCAGCAATCGGGGCGCGGTGGCCAGTGCGCGCGCGAGTTCG
>DATCXD010000129.1:0-10774 GCA_036566005.1 Micromonosporaceae bacterium
GCATGCTGCGATCAGCGGCAGCACGAGCCAACGACGGCCGATCAGCCGCGCAGTCGGCGCTCTGATAGTTACCGGCGGACTGACGCATCGCCGTGCACCACCGGGACAGCACATCGACGTACACATCGAACTCGGCCCGCCACGTGACGCGTACCGTCTCGAGCCCGTTGGTGAGTTCGCTGACGCCGAACGCCGCGGGATCCCGAGCCTCGGCGTTCGACCACGCGACCGCATCAGTGCTGAACTCATCCGCTAGATCACATACGGTCGAACCGGTGTGCGCCACCGCCGACACGTCGGAGCCGAATCTCCGCACCGCAACCCCTCAGGTCGATTGCTATCGATCCTGCCATTGCCGTGCGCGTCGTGGGAGCAAGCTTCTTTCACGGGTACGGACGACCGGATTCCGGGTACGGACGACGGGCGCTCCGCCCACCATCGACCCGCCGGGGGGACGGTTAGGGCCGTGGTTTCCATCTCATTAAATCACACTATTCACGTTTGAACCATGGCTAACGTTAAGTTTCGGTCGATCATGGACGGTTGTCGGTTCCTTCTGTTGTCCACGATGGACGAGCGGGGACGTGTCACCTTTTCGTGTGGCGACTGCGACGTCGCCCGGACGTCGCCCCCGGACGTGGCCACGACGTCGCCCCCGACGGTAGGGCTCACGGTGTTGAAAACGCGCTCACCGAGCGAATAGGCTGTCCGCCGGCTAACGCATCGATCCACATTGACCGATCACGTGGTTCGTCGCGGGCAATGCGAACTGCCGCCGTGACTCATCGCAGCAACTGTCATCCAGCAACTCGTCGCAGCACAGGGCTCCACGGGGGAGGTCACGTGAGCGAGGCAGATGCAACCTTCCAGAGGGCTGCGCGCGGTCGTCGACGGCTGCAGGCCGGTGGCGTCGGACTCGCCGCTCTGGCTTTGCTAACCGGGCTCGCGGCATGCACACAGTCGGCCGATTCATCGGACCCGATAGCGGTCGGTGCGGCGCCTTCGGCCGCGAGCTCGTCGGCCAATCCGGCTGCCGACGACGCCGCCAAGGCCGCCGTAGACGCATATGACGCCGCACTGACGTACGAGGTCGGCGCGTTCGTCAAGATGAATCCGACGGCGGCGAGCCTGAAGAAATATCTCGGCGAGCCCGATCTCGACGGCGCCGTGTTGACTACCGGTTACTTCCGGTCCCAGGGGATCGTCTATCACGGCAAGCCGAGTTGGACGGCCACGCCGACCAACGTAGATCTGACCGCGAACCCACCGATCGTGACGCTGTCGATCTGCTTCACCGCCAATGGATGGCAGCCGGTCTACAAGTCGAGCGGGAAGCCGTACAGCACGTCCAAAGATCCCGCGCATCAACTGAAGATCGCGAGCCTGACGCAGGTGGACGGCAGGTGGTTGCTGACGCAGGAGCAGGTGCAAGGCAAGCCATGCTGAGCGGGTCACGGACTCGAGATCGATACGTCCTGAGTGGAGTGTTTGTCCACAGGAGTCGCGCGTACGTGTTGAGAGCGCGGGGACCGTCCGAATATGATGCCGTGGGCCGACGCATCGATCGCGGGTGATCCATGTGCGGCTGGGCAGGGCACCTTGGGCGGGACCAACGAGACGCACGGTCCATTGCGGGAAGGGCCATCAGTGGAGTTGTTGAGGGCAGCATCGCATCCGGGCTTCGCCCTGCCCGTCTCTTGGTCGGCGTCGCGGTGAAGCGTCTCGTTGCCACGATGGCGACCCTGGCTGCCGTAGCGATCGGAATCGTCACGACCGCGACGCCCTCGTATGCGGACGGCAGCGGCAGCTGCCAGGGAGCGCACTGCTGGGTCGTCGTCACCGGCCCATCGGTGCCAGGCACCCAGGGCACGGGCGACGGCGGAGGCGGCGGCGGTCCGGCAGCCGAATGCTTCATCATGTACGACGCCACCAAGATCGTCTTTCCGTGTTGGAGCGACGACTACGGTGCGTACTCCAATTCGCGCGGGTGCTACTACAAGCTCAGTAGCCCGCAGCCCGATCCGCATGACCCCGTCTGGCAGGGCCATACCCCGGCCGAGGGCCGGATCTATGACGTCTCGTGCATCGCGGCCGGCGGAGCAATCTTTCACATCACGCCACCCACGCAGACGTTCCTGACTGGTGTGCCGCCGGACGCCACCGCCACCGGCCCGACGCCGGCCGAGGTCGCCAGCGAGGCGCTGGCCGATCTGACCGTGGGCGGACCGCAAATCGGCACGGCGCCGCTGACGACCGGCCGCGGCCTGGTTGGGCTGCCGGTGTGGTTGTGGACGGATCGCACCCAGCTGACGTGGGGCCCGATCCCAGTCAGCAAGACCGACGGCGGCATCACGGTGAATGTCGAGGCCGACGCGCAGTACGTCGTCTGGGACATGGGCGACGGGCACTCGGTGACGTGTCATAACCCGGGCACGTCATTCGGTGGCCACGGCACGACGTCGCCGACCTGCGGATACCGATACCTGGCACCGTCGCGCAATCAGCCGGGTGGCGCCTACACCGTCACCGCCACCACACACTGGCTCGTCACCTGGACCGCTAACACCGGCGACGGCGGGACGCTCACCACCGACGTGCCCAGCACCACCACGATCACCATCGACGAACTCGAGGTTGTCACGTCGTAACTGGTCGCTCCGGTCGGGAGACGGAGAGCAATTCGTGGGCCCTGATCGCGTACCAGTGCAGCATCTGAGATCGACGCACCGCACGTCGCCGACGAAGCCGTGCGCAGGCACATCCTCGCGACCGCCGCGGTCGCTGTCGCGCCGTGGTTGCGTCGGTCGTAGTCACTGTGGTCGTGGCCGGCCCGACTCCCGTGCACGTGGCCGCGGAAGCACTCGCGGATCTGACCGTCGGCGCACCGATCGGCTCGGCTCCACAGACGGCCGGCCATGGCCTCGTCGGACTTCCCGTCGGGCTGTAGGCCGATCGGGGCCGATTCCGGTGGCCAAGACCGATGGCGGGATCACGGTCGATGTCGAAGCCGGCGCCCGGTACATCGTGTTGGACGTGGGGGCGCGGGCACACCGTAGGCTGCGACAACCCGGGCGGAAAGTCCCCAGTGGCGTTGCGGTCGAAACCGTGGACCCTTCATGGATCGCCGTGGCCGGTGCCTCCGCAGGGAGGCCGGCATCTCTCTCGCCTCGCATCATCCCGCAACCGAGCCTCGGCTCGCCTGCTGTCAGAACTGGGGCCGGTATGGATTCTTCCGCGCGGGCGGCGGACAAATGAGCAGTGGTCTTGTGACCGGACGGTCATGTACTGGTGGCGCAAGTACTTGGTGGCGCAAGTTTTGAGTCGTTAGCCACAGCTGGCCAGGCCCGTGTGTATCCGTTGATCCGGTCGTGCTTGCATTCCATGGTGGGTGGAGCCTGACATGCGCGCGGCAGGCCGCATCCGGCCGTGGCAATCGGCCCGCCACCCTGCTGATGGCGGTGGGCCTGGACGGGCCGGGACATTATCGGCTGCGGCCACATGGAAGTCTCGTCGCCTAGCTGGTTCGATGTGAACGGCCTAGAGGCACTACTGGTCCTGCTCGCCGGTGTCGCCGCCGGGACCATCAACACCGTGGTCGGGTCGGGCACATTGATCACATTCCCGATACTGCTAGCTGTTGGCCTGCCGCCGGTGACCGCCAACGTCTCAAATACGGTCGGCCTGTTCTCCGGCTCCCTCGTCGGCGCGTACGGCTACCGCCAGGAGCTGACCGGTCAGCGCCAACGTGTCCAACAGCTCGCCACCGCCTCCATGATCGGCGCCGTGATCGGCGCCGTTCTGCTGCTCGAACTGCCAGCGGCAGCATTCAACGCCATCGTCCCCGTGCTGATCGTCATCGCACTGGTGCTGGTCCTCTTCGGTAAACGCCTGACCACGCTGCTCGTCCGCGGCCGGCCCAGACACACCGAAGTCACCGTCACACTCTGGATCGTGACATTGCTCACCGGCGTATACGGCGGCTATTTCGGCGCCGCCCAGGGCGTGCTGCTGATCGGTTTCTTCGGCCTTCTACTCGACGAACCCATCCAGCGACAGAACGCTCTCAAGAACGTACTAGCCGGGCTGGTCAACCTTGTCGCCGCAGTCGTGTTCGTCGCCACCGCCCCCATCGACTGGGCCGCCGCCGGGCTGCTGACAGTCGGATCCATCGCCGGAGGCCTGTTGGGCGCGAAGATCGGTCGCCGCCTGCCCGGAGCCGCGCTGCGCGGCGTCATAGTCGTCGTCGGCATCGCAGCCATCGTCAAACTGCTCGCCTAGCGAAGCTCGGAAACTCCCGATCCACAAAACGTTGTCAGCGCCGGGCAATGCGGTGGATCCGCGCCAAATATCCGAGGGTTAACTGGTCCCGGATCAAGGAGCGCTCCCTCGGCAAGGACAGGATCAGCCAAGCGACGTGGCGCTCTATCAGCCCGATTCGCTACCAGTAACCCGATACCGATAACCATAACGAGGCTCGAAGATCCCACGCCGTAAAGCGCGGCAGCCGCTACAAGATATAGCCCACCCGTATGTCTGTGGAGAGCCTGGTGCTGGGACAACCAGCACGCCAGCGGTTCCCGCTGCGAAGTTGATCAGGATGGCCTGTTTCGACGTACAAAGGCATGATCGTCTCGGCGGTATCCTCAAGGGGTACTAGCGTGCTGCCTGACCAGCGCGGGCGAGATTTTCCGACAGGTACAGCGTCGGTCGGGACGCGCGGACCGACCGCGTCGGGGTGAGGGGTCAGGTGCTGCTTGCCTCGGACCAACCCGCCTCACCGCTGGCGCTCCGTAGGTGCTCGCCTGTCTCACAGCCGGTGAACACGCCAACGGTCGGCGTCGCGCCGTAGCTACTCTGTCGGTCACCCGCACGCGGCTATCAAGGCTTTGACCTTCAGATACCGGCTGAACGGCTAAGCCGGTATCTGCACGACGATAGCTCCGGGTAACCTGTCAACGTCGGGGCCGCTAGCTCAATGGCAGAGCTGCAGACTTTTAATCTGTAGGTTCAGGGTTCGAGTCCCTGGCGGCCCACCATCTACCTGCCATTACGCAAGATCATATGATGGATAGCGGACGCGCCTTTTGTCGACGGTACGTTGCCGCGTGGTTTGTGGATATGATGCGCCCTTCTTCCCACATCGGTTGTTGTGGATGATCATGATCAAGCGATGAGCGCCCAGACCGCGCTCGTCTGCCGGGATGAACGCCGCGTCGCGGACCATCGACTGGGCTGGCGGGCGAAACGGCGACGATTAAACAGGGCGGCCGCATCCCGCGCGGCGCCGATCGATTGACGAGGTCGACGGCGCATTGTGAGCTGCTTGGATTCGTGTCTGGTGGCGTTGGTCGGCGACTGCTAGCGTCCGGGCCATGTACGGCGGCGTGACTATGACGGGCCCAGTTGGAGCGACGATTGTGCTCCCGCTGGCCATGTCAATGGTGGTGTCGCTGTGGCTGGCAAACATCGCCGTTGTCCGTACGTTGAGAAGTCCATTGAGCATCGCAGCGGCATTGACAGTCGCCGCCGCGATGGTGTGCAACGGCGTAGGCGGCATGTGGTCCATCAATGCACTTCGCTGGTCCGTCATCCCGCTTCAGGCAATCGCGACGGCCGCGGCGTACTTCGCTCTCCGCCAGCACCGACCGGCTGCGGCGGTGTCCGCTGGCGACGATCCGGCGCATACAGGCTCATAGCGCGGTTGGCGCGGAGGTGCCCATGCAGCGCGACGGCTCCGGGCAAACCGCCAGACGTACCGGCCGCGGCGCGCCACCCGCCCCGCACTCGACGGCATATCGATCCGTTCGGCCCGGCCACGCTCGGCCAAGAGATCCGCCCGACTATGACGTCGTCAGCGCGACCAGGAGGCCCGGATGGTCGGTCGTGCCGTTCATGCCTATCGACCGGTCCGACGTGAGCGAGAAGTCGATCGTTGCGAGGACGTACTGCACGCCACCGTCGCCTCGCCGGACGTAGCCCGACGGCACACATGCCCGTACGTCCCGCGGCCCGGCCGACCCGAGGTTAAGGTCGCCGCCCAGCACCGTCGGCTCATAGCCGGCATTGCGCGCCCGTACGTCGGGAATGGCGGTGTGCAGCAAGTAGGCGCACTGCGCAAGCGCGACGGTCAGGCTGGTGTTGGCCAGATGCGTCGTGCAGGCGTAGAAGGTGCCGATGGCGTCCAGGCACAGCCAGGCACGCTCCTCCGGATCGCCCGGATCCTGCGTCGGATAGATCCCGCTGTACGTGACATAGCCGCGATACGCCGTCGCGACGTGCACCAGCAAACCGATCCCGTACGGCTGACCGTTGCGGCAGTGGTACGCACCCCCGGTCCGGCGATCGTTGGCGGCCCGGAACGCCGAAACCACGACGCCGTCCGAAACGCCGGCCAGCGCCTGTTCGAGTGCGTCCACGTCGTCGCGGCAGACCTCGTTGAGGGTGACGACGTCCGGTCCGTCGGCCCGAATCACCCCGGCGGCCTCGGCCACCGAACGGCCGGTGAAACAGCGGGCGATGCCGCTGTCGCAAAGGTTCATCTGCAGAATCTGGAGCGGCTTGGGCGTGGTCGATGCCGGCTGGGCGGCCGACGAGGTCAATACCGCGGCGACGAACGCCAAGCACACCGCGGCAGTCGCGGATGTGCCCAGGCGACGCCACGGACGAACCATATTCCCGCCTAGATGCCGGCTGACCCAAGCGTATCGACGCAACGTCCGGTCGACCAGAGCCCCAGCTCAGCTGATCCGACGATCGTCACCCTGGTATCACGTCCGCCGATCACTGACGGTTCATCGTCGTACCGGTTCACCGTCGTACCGCTTCACCGTCGTACTGGTTCACCAGCACAAACGCTCAGTGCGCCATCGTCGTGCAGCTTGGCGGCGGGTTGGTAGCGAGGTCGAAGCCGCCCGGGCCGCTGATCAGCGTCCCGACGGCATTGGCCGGCCTGTCCGACACCACGCCCGTGCCGCCGATCACCAGCACCTGACCGATCGATCCGGAGCCGAGGTCGAACTCGTCAGCGACGCTCGGTGGCAGCGCTGCCGGCTGGGTAAGCAGCAGCGGCCCGCCGACCGCGCCGCCGGCGAGCGCATCCGGCCAATCCGCGCCGATTGCCAACTCGGCCGCGTCGATCTCCGGGAAGAACGCATGTCGTACGTGGGCTTCGCCCGCGAGCATCGTCGTCGGCGGCAGCCGGTCCAGGCCCGGCCGCGACGACCAATTTCCGCGGAGCCGTTCTATGTCAGACCCCGATGGTGTCGTTACAGGTATCCGCCGGTGAATCAGGTGCCACCGGCACGACGGAACGCGAGGATCTGACATGGCCGACAGCAGCGCCGCTCGCGACATCGCGATCGCCTACTACGACGCGTGGACAAGCAAGAACATCGATCTCGCGATGTCTTATTTCGCCGACAACGTCGTCTGCGACGCACCGGCGGGGCGTATCGAGGGAATCGCGGCCTACCGGGAGTTCCTCGGCCCGTTTACGGAGATCCTGCTCGATGCCGACCTCATCGCCGCATTCGGAGACGACAAGACCGCGGTGCTGATGTACGACACGCGGACCGTGCCCGTACCGGACGCACCGGGCGCCGAGTGTTTGACCGTTGCCGACGGGAAGATCGTCCATAACCGGTTTATCTTCGACCGGCTGCCGTTTGCGGCGGCGCGGCAGCCAAGCACGGAGCCGTGAGTGGGTGACCGCGGCGGCTAGGAGAAGGATGTCTGCGGCCGCTCCAGCAGCACGCCATCGAGGTAGATGTCGACCTTTTCGTTGTAGAACGCGATCAGCCCGGCGATCGGCGACATCTGCCGGGTCGGGAAGCCGTACGTCCAGGCAAGGTCGGGGTAGGTCTGACCCTTTACCTCGGCCGTCCAGTACCCGGTGGTCCGGCCCTTGTACGGACACGCCGTCTCGGTCTTCGTCGGCCGGAGATGCGCGAAATTCACGTTCGTCCGGTCGAGGTAGTAGCGCGTCGGCAGCCCGGTCTCGAACACCATCACGGGCGACGACGATTCGGCCAGCACGACCCCGCCGAGTTCGATATGGACGAGACGATTGGACCGCAGCGCGTCGGCCCGCGAGTAGGGGCTCCGTGGGTGCACGTAGACCACCTCGTCCTCCTCGAACCACGCGTCGAGCGCGGCCCAGTCGAATCGGACGTAGCCGTCGAGCCCTTCGAGCGCGTCCGGACCGAAGAGCCACGCGGTGCCCGGCCGGTCGATGTCGCCGGCCCGCAGGCCGTGCCGGCGTGCGGTGCCGCGGCACAGGTGCTGCGAGTGATCCTCATCGAGGACATAGCGCCGATCGACGTCCGCGTACGGGATGTAATACTGCGGGAAGTGTGGGTGTTCCCAGACGTACACGGCTCGTGTGGTATCGAAGACCACCGCGTTGCCGAGCATGCCGCGGATCCGTCGCGGTGCGGGCTCAATGTGGTCGGTGGCGACGATGCTCGCCGGATAGTCACGCATGGTGCCTCCTCCAAGGCCAGCCACCAACCTACGTCGGAGGCGTCGAACCGTCCGGAAAAGGTCCCCCAAACGGCGCAAGGCGGTACGACCCGAAGATCGTTACCGTCAGCCCGCCGGCTTCCGCATCGCGAAGAGCACGTAGCCGTACGTCAGGCCGAGCGCGTCCGGGTGCGCGGTGAGCCACGGGTCGGCGACATCCGCCGGGAATTCGAGACGTAGCACTGCTTCGACGTCTGCGCGCGTCTCGAACGCCCACCAGCTCATCACCTCGACCCGCTCCGCACCGCGCGCAGCCCACCAGGCGTCGGTGGTGTCGGCGCGACCCTGCGGCGCCGCCCACGGCGAGGCGGCCAAAAGCTTGGCGAATTCGCCGGACCGCTGATCGTTGTCGACCACGACGAGAACCCCGCCGGGCCGGAGGATCCGCATGACTTCGGCCAGACCGGCTTCCACGCCGGGCGGGAAGAAGTATGCGAAGCGGGCGTGCACCACGTCCACCGTGGCGTCGTCGAGCGGGATGTGCTCGGCCGATCCAGCGACCACGGGCACCCGCGCGTCCCGGTCAGCCGCTAACGGCACGAGGCGCTCGTCGGGTTCGACACCGATGACGCGGGCAGCCTCGTCGGCGTAGCCCGGCAGCCAGAATCCGCTGCCGCAACCGAGATCAACCAAAGTTCGATCCCGCCACGGCGCCAGTTCCCGCATTGCCGCGAGAACGAGCCCCTCCGGGTCGAGAGCGCGATTCTCGATCTCGTATACGTCGGGATTGCCGCCCTGATTGCCGGCCGGGCCGAAGTCGCTGAACGTCACCCGGCGATGCTGCCGGGCGGGGTCACGCGTGGCAACGCAATTAGCCAACCCAACACCAATGCGGGTACGCATCGACCAACGTTACCGCCGCCGCGACGGATCGCGTCAGTCGTCGATCGCGGCGTACGCCGAGGTCCAGAAGTCCCGGCACACGGCCGGTGGATCCGGGCTGGACCAGGCCTGTTGGGTCAGCAGGATGGTCACGGTCCCTTCGGCCGGGTCGTTGCGCCAGGCCGAACCGAGGCCGCCGTCCCAACCGTACGAACCGATCGACGTGTAGGCATCGGTGCGTCGGGTCGCCACGGCCATCCCGAAGCCCCAGCCGTATCGCTCGAAGAATCCCGGTACGAGGGCCGCCTTTGACTTCTGCGCCGGCGTCAACTGATCGCTCGTCATCAGTTCCACGGATGGACGGGCCAGGATCCTTACCTCGCCGCGGCGGCCACCGCCCAGCACCATCTGCGCGAACGCCAGGTAATCGTCGGCGGTCGACACGAGTCCGCCGGCACCGGACGCAAACGCCGGCGGCCGGCTCCAGTCACCGTCGGCCGCCTCGTCGTAGACCTGCGATGCACCGGTCTCGAAGTCCATTCCGTACCCGGTCGCGAACCGGTCGAGCTTTGCCGCCGGCACGCTGAAGCTCGTGTCGACCATGCCCAGCGGCTCGAAGATCCGGTCGTGCAAAAACGACTCGAACGATTGGCCGGACGCCCTCGCCACCAACACGCCCAGCACGTCGGATCCGGTGTTGTAGAGCCAGCGTTCGCCGGGTTGATACATGAGCGGCAGCTCGCCGAGCCCGCGGAGCCATTCGTCCGGAGCGGGGAACTCCGATGGACGTGGTGGCCCCAGGCCGATATGCCGCTCCTGCGCTTCGATGAGGATCGGGTACGCATCCGGCTGGGCCATCACCTGGCCGAAACCCATGGTGAACGTGAGCAGATCCCGTACGGTGATCGGCCGCGCCGCCGGCACGGTGTCGTCGAGCGGCGCGTCGAGACTCGTCAGGACCTGCCGATCGGCGAGCTCGGGCAGCAGCCGATCGACCGGCTCATCGAGTCGCACCGCGCACTCGTCGACCAGGATCATCGTCGCTACGGCCGTGACCGGCTTCGTCATCGACGAGATGCGGAAGATCGAGTCGCGCCGGACCGGGCCGCGGGCGCCACCCGCGGCCAGCGTGCCGAGCGCGTTGATGTGTACGTACCCATGGCGGCTCACGAGCGCGACCAGGCCGGGGACCTCGCCACGGTCGACGTATCCGCCGAGCACGTCGCGCATGCGGTCGAGCCGTGGCATCGACAATCCACCGAGACTCATCCGGCCGCTCCTTCGAACCGGCCCGGCAACGGCGCCGGTGCGATCGTTGCCGATCCTGCCACCACCCGCCGACTCCCGCCGGACAACGATCGGCGGCGGCGACCTCGCTGCCTATGCGGCGGCCGCGGTGACGCGGCGGGCGTCGGGTGTCGGGCGGTCGGCG
>DATCXD010000130.1:0-2060 GCA_036566005.1 Micromonosporaceae bacterium
GGCGGAACGGCGCGGGCGGCGGAGATTGCGTCACGACTTGGCATCTCGGCCAGCAATCTGGCCACGGCGAGCGATCTGGCCAAGCCGGACGTGCCCACGCTCGTGCCGGGGGATCGGGTCAACCATCAGCGGTGGGGACTCGGTCGGGTCGTCGCTGTCCAGGGGGCCGGGGTTCGCGCGCAAGCGCAGATCGACTTTGGCGATCAGACGATGTGGATCGTCCTGCGCCACGCACCGATCGAAAAGATGTGACGCCCGCGAGCAGACGGCGTTTCGAGACGGTCCTGAGCGGGAAGAAGCTCTCAGCTGAGCGAGTCGATGTGCTTCGAGATGTCGACGCCGTGGTCCAGCAGGTATGACGACGGGTCGGTGGACACGCCGTTGACGCGGACCTCGAAGTGCACGTGCGGGGCAAAGGAGTAGCCGCTGTTTCCCGACAGTGCGATCAGTTGGCCCGAGGCGACGTGTTGGCCTTCCTTCACCGTCAACGCGGAGGCGTGTCCATACACGAGTTGGACGCCGTTGCCGATGTCGACGATGGCGGTGTATCCGTAGCCGCCATACCAGCGGGCCAGCGTGACGGTGCCGGCATGCGATGCGTAGAGGGCGGTGCCGACCGGTGCCATCAGGTCGACGCCACGGTTGAGGGTGCCGGCGCGCTCGCCGAACGGCGCGGACGCGAGCGAGTAGTTCGTCATCGGCAGGCGCCAGACATCGGCCGCGGCGTCGGCGGTCGCCGATGTGGACGTCCGGTCGGTGGAGCGGTTCGCCCGGTCGAGGACGGCGTTGCGGCTGAGGGCCGTGCTGTTGCCGGCCATGGTCGCGAGGCTGCCCGGGTCGCTAACCTTCATGTCGGGCATCGCGGCGGCGGTAGCCAATGCCACGACGCCCGCACCCAGAAGTGCGGTCGTCGCGACCGCTGTGTAGCGGCTGCGTGGTGGGGTCGGAACCCGGCGACGACCGATATACCGGTCGCGCTCCTTCCGAGAACTCACTCGCACACCCTTCGCCGTGTGGTGCCGAACGGCGCCGTACCCATCGGGTTTGGGGGTCGATGAGGTTGGCGTCGTGCTGTCATCTAGGTGTTCCAGCAGGTGACAACCGGGACACCGTAGCCAATCCGTTACCACGAACACAAGCCGGAGCGCCGACAGTTTCGGGGAATGGTGCGGTTGTGCGTCGCCGCTCGCGCATTTCGTTACGTTTTGCCGGCCCACTCGTTAAGTGCCAAATTCGCACTGTCACGATTCCGCCACGATACGTTGGTGCGCATCCCGCCGGTGTGTGTGCCCGATCTCGCTGAACGGACCGCGGCGGGTTACCGTTCGTTCAGGAGACGCGCCGGGCGGCCGGTTCGCTGATGGAGAAGGGTCACACCGATGAGCTCTCGTATCCGGGTTGTCGTCGCGAAGCCCGGCCTCGACGGCCACGATCGCGGCGCCAAGGTTGTCGCCCGTGCCCTGCGCGATGCCGGCATGGAAGTCATCTACACCGGCTTGCACCAAACACCGGAACAGATTGTGGAGACGGCCATCCAGGAGGACGCCGACGCGATCGGGCTGTCGGTGCTGTCCGGCGCCCACATGACGTTGTTCCGGCGCGTTGTCGAGCTGCTGGCCGAACGCGGCGCCGCGGACATGATCGTCTTCGGCGGCGGGATCATTCCGGATGCCGACATCCCCGAGCTCACCCGCATCGGCGTCTCGAAGATCTTTACGCCGGGCGCGACCACGCAGTCCATCGTCGACTGGGTCCGCACCCACGTCGCCACCCCCGTCTCCTAACTCCGTCCCTGCAACCGCCTGCCGGTTCCCCCTGAACCGTCCCCGTAGCACTCCCACCCCGATACCACTGAACCGAGTTCGGTATCACGGCCACCCGGGTCCCACTAAACCGTCCCCGTGTCACAGCCACCCGGGAAGCTCCTACACCGTCCGGCGACCCTTGTCTGACGCGGATTTTCGGGGGGGAGCCCGCCGCGGAGGGATCAAGCCTGACCGCCCGGAGCGGCGGGCTCCCCCCGAAAATCGAAAGGCCCAAAGGACAGACAGAGAGAGACC
>DATCXD010000132.1:0-2549 GCA_036566005.1 Micromonosporaceae bacterium
TCACGCGGACCGGCCAGATCGCGGTCGCGATCGATCGTGGCGTCCGTCCTCACGGGTGCCTCCGCGACCGGAGCTACCGGAGCTACCGCAGCGACCGGCGTGCCCGCCACCGAATCGGACTGCTTCGCCGTCGTGCCTGACGCGACCGTGTCGCCCGCCGATTCGCCGACCGGGCGCTCGCCGAGCAGGTCGGTAAAGAGCTCGCGGTAGTGCACGAGCGCCTGGCGCAGTTCCTCGGTCGTCGCCTTGCCGGCGTCGTTGCGCGTGCTGATCTCATGCGCGTCGCGGTAATGGTTGAGGACGTTGGCATGCTCGACGGACAGTTGAGAAAGCCGGTCCTCGTAGTCGGACAGGGGGTAACCGCGCGCCGCCACCAACTCGGTGACAAGCCGGTCGCCGTCTCGCACGGCGGAGACCGGATCGTCGACGAACAATGTCTGTACGGCAACCCAGCCCTCACGGAACCGGGCCCGGTCCGCGTCGCTCAGGTCGCGCAATTCGAGAGAGGCATGCAACTTCTCCCGGCGGCGCAGCTCAGCCTCGGCGGCTGACCGGCCACCCTTCTCGTCGACGACGCGCTGATACTCGTCGCCGAAACGCTCACGCAGTTGGCGGCGTCGCATGGTACGGACGGCAAGCGCGGCCACCACCGCCACGACTACCACCACGATGACAATGACAATGACGTCGGTCGCACTCACGGGCGGACTCCTTTCCGACCGACGTATTCCCCGTGCCGTTCCCGCTTACACCGTCGTGCGGTCGTCGACATGTGTCAATCGCCGCCGCGACGGGCCCGATGTCGTCCGCTGGTGCCGTACCGGTCGGCTGTTCGCCGTCACGGCCCGTTCCGGTTGCCGATGGATGAGACGGCCAGTCTCCACGCGATCGTCTGCGACGCCTTGACTAAGCGCTTGCTTAGAGAGCAGGTATCGTGTGGCGCGGTGGGTGCCGCCCACCGAAGCGCCGACGCGTAGCGCAGCCGCGAGGCGCATGTTGCATCGTGGAGGAGCCATGGCGCCAGCCGCGCCCGGAGACTTCGACGACGCCGTCGCGCACGATCTCGACGAGGCCTGGGTGGAGATCGAGCCGACCGTCGTCCGGCGGCTGCTGATCGCGGCGACCCAGGAGTTCGCGGTGCGCGGCTATCACGGCACCACGACGCGCGACATCGCCGCGCGCGCCGGCCTCTCGCCCGCCGGGGTGTACGTGCACTTCCGGTCGAAGGAGGAGCTGCTTTACCGGATCAGTCTCGTAGGCCACCAGCACGCTTTGGCGCACATCCGCGCGTCCGTTGTCGGCGTCGACGAACCGGTTGAGCGACTGCGGTCGATGGTCGGCGCGTTCAGTTGCTGGCACGCCCGCTGGCATGTGCCCACCCGCGTCATCCAGTACGAGCTCGGCGCACTGTCGCACGCACACTACGACGAGATCGCGGCGCTGCGGCGCGGCATCGACGCCGTCGTACGCGAGACGATCGAGTACGGCGTCGAGCGGGGCGCGTTCGTCGTCTCGGACGTGGGCGGCGCGGCGTTGGCATTGCTGTCGCTCGCCATCGATATCGCACGGTGGTACCGATCGGGCGGCAGCCGTACCCCGGAAGGCATCGGCCAACTGCACGCGGACCTGGCCGAACGAATGCTGCGCACGCCGTCGAGTCCGGACCGGGCCGTGTGACGAGAGCGGCGTAACTACGGCGGCGGCCAGCGGTGCGACCACGGATGGGCCGCCTCGACCTGCGCGCACAGCGACAGCAGCGCCGCCTCGCCGGCCGGCCGCCCGGTGAGCATCACGCCGATCGGCAGACCGTCCGCCGTCCAGTGCAACGGGAGGCTGGCCGCCGGCATGCCGGTGAGATTGCTGGTCGCGGCGAATGGTGCGAAAGCCACCTGACGCGCAAGCTGCACCGACACATCGCCGTCGGCGGCGAACCACGCCGACGAGCGCGGCGGCTGCGCAAGCGTCGGGGTCAGGATCGCGTCGTAGGCAGCGAACGACTCGACAACCCGCCGGGCGATCATCTGTAGGCGACCCAACGCGTTGACCAGCTCCTCGGCCGAGGTGGCGCGACCGCGCTCCCGCCAATGCCGGCTGACCGGACGCAGCACCGGTTCGGACTGCGGAGGCACCGGGAACAGCAGGGACTGCGACGCCCACATCACATCGAAGATGCCGGCGACCTCGGGCGGGAATGGATTGACGATGTCTTCGACGTCGTGACCGAGCCCGGCCAGAACCTCGCTCGCCGCCGCCCAGGCCGCCACGCATGCCGGATCCGCGACCACATCCGGCACGCTCGTGCCGACGTAGCGGGCGATCCGCAGCCGCCCCGGTTCGCGCCGGCTCGCGTCGAGGAACGTCTCCCCCGGCGGCAGCGGCGGAGCCCAGTTCGCGTCGCCGATCATCGGCACCGCCATCACGTCGAGGTACGCGGCCGCGTCGCCGACATGTCGGGCCAGGACGCCGTGCACACCGAGGCCGAACAGATCGAAGCCGACCGGACCCGGGCTGACCCGGCCGCGGGCCGGCTTCAGGCCGAACACCCCGCA
>DATCXD010000146.1:0-4328 GCA_036566005.1 Micromonosporaceae bacterium
CGGCTAGGCCGGACCGCCGACCCGAGTCGGGTTGTCGAGCCGGGCCGAGCCGACCGGCCGACTCGATCCGAGGTGTCGGACGGCATCGACGAGTTCGGTCCCGAGGCTCTGGCGATCCGTTACCGGCCGAACATCGTGGTCGGCTGGCCGGACGACGCGGGTGGCGAGGGCGCACTCGACAACGGTGCGTTTGTCGAGGATGCATGGGTCGGGCGGCGGATCGGCCTCGGCGACGAGGTCGTGCTCCGGGTGATCGCGCGAACCCCGCGCTGCGCCATTCCGACGCTGGCCCACGGCGGCCTGCCACGTGACGTACAGGCGCTGCGTGTGCTGGCCGACCATCATCGGATCGTGCCGCTGACCGGCCTCGGCGACCAGCCGTGTGCTGGGGTGTACGCGGAGCCGGTGCGCACCGGCCACGTACGGCTGGGCGACCGCGTACGCCTCATCGACCAGTAGGGCCGACGCTCAGTGTTCGGCGTTGGCCGCGTCGGACAGTTCGTGCAGGACTTCCAGTGCATCTTCGGCCCGGACCGGCGGCGTAATGTGCCTGCCCTGCGCGGCGAAGCAGCCGAGATCTTCGAGCGCCGATCGCTGCGCCGGAGTCTCCACTCCCTCGGCGACGACCCGTACGCCGAGCCGGCGACCGAGGTCGACGGTGGTACGAACGATCGCGGCCGCCTCGGCCGACTCGGTCATCGCGGCGACGAACGTCGAGTCGACCTTGACCTCGTCGACCTGCACGCGGGCCAGGAACGTCAGCGAGGAGAAGCCGCTGCCGAAGTCGTCCACGGCGAGCTGCACGCCGTGGGCTCGCAGCGCGGCCAGCGTTTCGGCCACGATCGGCTGTCCCGTGAGGACCGCGGATTCGGTGATCTCCAGAGTGAGCATCTTCGGCTCGACTCCGTACCGCTTGAGCAGGTCGGTCACGTCACCCGGCAGGTTCGGATCGGACAGGCTCCGTGGCGACAGGTTCACCGACACCCGCATGGGCATGCCCGCGCGGCACCACTCGTCGGCGAGCCGCAGCGCCCGATCGAGGACGTACCGGGTGAAGGGCATGACCAGATCGCTCTGGTCGACAAGGTCGACGAAGTCACGGGGTACGAGCACGCCGCGGCGCGGATGGTTCCAGCGGATCAGCGTCTCGACGGCGATCGGCTGCCCGGTCGCGAGGGCAACCGCTGGCTGCACGGCGAGTACCAACTGGTCGTCATGCTCCATCGCCTCGCGCAGGTCGACCAGGACGGACAGCCGATCGACACTACCGGTCGTCGTGTCGGACGCGTCGAAGACGGCGATGGCTCCGGCGCCACGCTTGGCCCGACGCATCGCGATGCCGGAGCGCCGGACCAGCTCAGCGATGTCGAATTCGTCGGCGCGCCCGACAGCGACCCCGACCGACACCTCGACCGCCACCTGCAGCCCGGCGAGATCCGTCGCGACCGTGAGCTCCTCGGCCAGGCACCGTGCGTGCGTCGTGGCGTACGCCAAGGGATCGGCGACCCCTTCCATCTCGCTGAGGATCGCGAACTCATCGCCGCCGACCCGCGCCACCAGATCGGTCGCACCGGCGAACGCGGCGAGCCGGCCGGCGGTGATCCGGAGCAGGTCATCGCCCGCGGTCGGTCCGAGCGTGTCGTTGACCTCCTTGAAGCGGTTGATGCCCACGACGTAGAGGACGACCGGCGTCCGGCCACCCGCCCGCAGCTTGTCCGCACCCTCGGTCAGCAGGCTCGACCGGTTGGCGACGCCGGTCAAGACGTCCTGGTAGGAATCCTGCAGGCTGCGCGCGGCGAGCTTCGCTAAAGCGTTGTGGGCCAGGGCGTCGTGGAGTGCTGAGGCCAGTGCGTCGGCGACGGCCGACAAGGCCATGTGGTCCCGGCTGTCCAGGCTCGAACCCACCGGCATCCACACGCGAAGGTCACCGACGCGTTGTCCGCCGATCGTCAGCGCCCGGGTCGCGTCGGGCGGGGCCGACGCGGGCGCAGTTGTGCTCGTCAGAGGCATGATGTCGACACCATTGAGTTCGGAGCGGCCGCGATAGCCGCGCGCTTGCTCCGGACTCCGGTCGACCCAGATTTCGGCCGACTCGGCCCTGAATAGCCGTAGCGTGCCGGTCAGCGCAGCGACCGCGACGGATCGCTCGTCGAGCTGGTTGAGTGAGCCCGCGATGTCGGCGAAGTCTCGCCACAGGCGCCGCTCGTCGGCGATCCGCGATCGGTAGACATACGCCTGATGCATCAGCACGGCGACCGGCGGCACGAGGAGCAGCCACATGCGGTCCCGGGCCAGCAGTACGACGACAAGGATGCCGACGGTGACGTTGCCGGCCACCATGGGCAGTTTGTCGACAACGGTCCGGGAGATCGCGCTTTGCAGCGACGTCGACAGGATGCCGAGCGCCCGGCTGTTCGCGTTGACGACGAGGGACGACACGATGAAGTAGACGATGCCGCCCAGGATCAGCGCGACGATCAGGCGTGGCGTGATGTCATCACGGTTGCCCGTGCGAATCGCATGGACGGTTGCCGCCCCGGCGGCCCCGCAGATCGCCAGTGTCGCGATGTTCACGGTCTTCGAGACGGTCCATCGGGTGTTCGTCCGGAGCAGGAACAGGCCGTGTCCGGCCGCGAAGCCAACCCCGATGACGAGCGGGACCCAGCCCGCCGGCACGAGGAAGACCACGATGATGAGTGACGCCTCGCCCCATGCGAAGTAGACGGTCCGGATGCCTTGCCGGACCCGGAGCGCGGCGAACTGCGCCACGATGGCGACGGCGGTAGCGGTGGCGACCTCCGGCCAACCGATGGGAGACTCCGCCGCGAACGGCCCGCCGATCATCGCGAGGAGGCCGACCGCGCACGTCGCAAGCGGAGCGACGAAGCTTCGTCGGCCCACCGCCACGCTGTCCGTCACCGCCGGCCCCTTTCGGCAGCACAGGGGACGCAGCGCCGTTCGGTGAGCGAAAGACGCGTGCCTCCGGTACGTGAGGACTGATCAGTTCCGCTCACGTCCGCGAGGCGGTAATCGTTCCTCCGATGCGGAACGGTAGGCCACAACCGGGCGTACGCAAAACCAGGTCAATGCCGAGCCGCACTGATTAATGGGACACGTCGGACATCCGGCTCGCCCCCCGGGACGGGCATCCGCGACAACGTGCCGCGCTTTTTGTTCTCCAAGCCGTTCCGCACAGCGTTTCCCGCACCCGGAACCGGTGCCGGACGACGTGTTCCTTCTGCTCGGACCGGTGCCGAAATATGTCAGATAGTTATCAGAGAGGCGTCGCGTCGCCGGGTGCGAATGGTGCGGGGAAGAGCGATAAAGGGCGCGATCGCCGCGCAGTCATAGCACGCCGCGACGATCTCGCCTAATGCGGAACGGGTAAACAATGCGGACACGCAAAGCGAACGATCGGCCGACAAGGGTGTGGGCGGCGTTATACGAAAATCCGCATCGGATGCTCGACGAGCGCAACAAAGGCTCGCATCCACTCAGCGGCCACGGCCCCGTCGATGACACGGTGATCGACCGATAATGTCACGCGCATGACCGTACCCACCGCGACGTGATCATCCTCCACAATTGCCTCAGCTCGCGCGGCACCGACCGCCAGAATCGCCGACTGCGGCGGGTTGATGATTGCCGCGAACTCCTCGGTCCCGTACATCCCCAGGTTGGTAACGCTGAGTGCCCCGCCGTCCAGCTCCTCCTGGCGCAGCCGACCGGACTTCGCGCGCTCGACGAAATCGCGCACGCTCGCCGCCAGCTCCGAGATCGGCTGGCGCTCGACGCCGCGGAGGATCGGGGCAACGACACCCGCCTCCGTGGCGATGGCCACCGAGATGTCCGCCGACGTGTACGACCGGACGACGTCGTCCAGCCAGATCGAATTCATCGCCGGTACGAGCATCTGGGCTCGGGCCGCAGCCTTGATCACCATGTCGTTGACCGAGATGCGGACCGGGCTCACCGCGTTGAGTTGCTCGCGGGCGGCCAGCAGATCGTCCACCCGGCAGCTGCCCCGCAGGTAGAACGTCGGTGTCGCCTGACTCTGCGTGAGCCGAGCTGCGATGACCTTGCGGATGCGGGGATGGGGGACGTCGCGGTATTCGGACTTCGCCGGCTCGATCGTAGCGGCGGCAGGAACGGTTGCGGCCCGGGCGATCGCCGCGTCCACGTCCCGCCGCACGATACGGCCACCCGGTCCCGTCCCCACCAGATGATCCAAACTCAGCTCGGCGTCGCGCGCGAGCCGGCGGGCCAGCGGGCTGATGAACAGGCGCTCATAGCGGGCGCGGTCGGCGACAGCCGTCGCCCCGCCCGAC
>DATCXD010000174.1:0-3084 GCA_036566005.1 Micromonosporaceae bacterium
TCGCGCCGGGTCCGCATTTTGGCCGGTCCCGGTCGTTGCGACGGTTAGTTTGGAGGCGTGACCACAAGTCCGACCGCCCCGGCCGTCCCGACTCGCAGTGAGGTGCAGACGGCCTACCGTGAGGAGCTTGGACCACGGGAGCGGTCGGCGCTCTGGGCCTGGATCGGATTCACGGCGACTTTCGTGGCCGTACGCGGGATCACGTACAGCATCCACGCCGGCGCCGGACCGTTTCGCAACGTCAGCGTGGGCGGCGAGCACCTGCACCACTACATGTGGGGCATTGGCATGGTCAGCGGCGTCGGCGCGGTCGCCGTCGCCGGCAGCGAGCGCGCCCGACGGCATCCGCTGATCGGCCTGACGTACGGCGCCGGAATCGCCCTCATCGTCGACGAGTTCGCGCTCCTGCTCGACCTGAAGGATGTCTACTGGGCGAAGCAGGGCCGGCTGTCGGTCGACATCGGCATCGCGTTGACCGCGCTCGGCGGCACCGTACTCAGTGCCGTACCGGTCATCAGCCGTCTGGTGCGGGACCGGCGGCGTCCGCTGCGCCCGAGCGGGTCTCAGCGTCCTCCGATGAGCTCGGCGCCGTAGATCTACTCGGTCGCCGCTGTCGCTGTGGCGGCTTGACGCGGCCGAAATCGTCGACGCCTTCCGTGGCGGTCAGGATGGCCAGCAGGTGAGGATCGGCGTAGATGGCGGCGGTAGCGCGCCACTCATTGATGAACCGTGCGATCGCGCTCGGCACACCCACATCCGCGGTTGCACGCAGGATTCGGACGTATTCGTTGACGAAGGTCTTGCGTTCCGCGATGGGTAGGAACTCAGTCCACGCGTACAGGTCGACGATGGACTCTGCGGCGGCGTCGACGCCATTCCGGGTGATGAAGTTCCGTAGCAACTGTGCGGTGTCTGCCATGAAACCGCGCCAGTCGTTGTGCCGGTCGGCGCGCACAAGCGCAAGGTCGGGCTGGCCGCGGCGCTTGACGATAACCTCGCCGTTGCTCTCAACGAGGTCGCCCGCTCGGCCAGGATCGCGTGCCAGGTCGCTCCAATTGATCTCTTCCGTCGCGTGGCTCATATCTCAACTATGAACTAATTCAGAACTCGCGCAATAACAATTATGACAACTTCACCGTTAACCGGCACGGTTAACCGCGACACTTCTCCCTCAGCAAACCGGACAATCGGGTGAATCCATCGCAGGCAGGAACCGGGTGGGTTCCGAGAATTACCGTCAACGTAGCGAGAACGGGGCAGTCCGCAGTCAGGACAACCGTCAAACGCGGGGGCCGCGACAGGTCGTAGCGATGCGGGTCAGAGCGTCGTGCGCTTCTTGTAGAACTGCATGACGTAGTCGCATTGGGTGCAAATCATCATGGTCAGCCGATGATGCCCGATGCCAGCCGGGACGCGGCCCTCTTCCTTACGGAAGTCGCGGTTCGAGCACACCGGACAGACGAGTTCGTGCTGCGGCATGGCGTCGAGTCTACGAAGTCGGCACCATTTCTGATCGGGCCGACTTCTGATCGGGCCGAATTCTGATGATCGGGCCCACTTCTGATCGGGCCGACCCTCGAACGCCGTAAAGGATCCTTGAACGCTATTAAGCTGTCGCATGTGGCGTTGGACCGAGCGCAGGTCGTGACGGCCGCCATCGAGTTGCTCGATGAGGTCGGTCTCGACGGGTTGACGTTGCGCCGGCTCGCGCAGGAACTCGGCGTGCAGGCGCCCGCGCTCTACTGGCACTTCAAGAACAAGCAGGAGTTGCTCGACCAGATGGTGGTCGCCATCTCGGCCACCGATGCACCGGTCCACCTGCCGGCGGACGGCGAGCCCTGGGACGACTGGCTCGCCCAGCGGGCGCGTGACATCCGTCGGGCGCTCAACAGCCATCGCGACGGGGCGATGCTGGCGGCGTCGACACACCCGCAGCCGAGTCAGTGGCAGGACATCGACGCGCAGATCTCGGTGCTGGTCGAGGCCGGCATGCGGCCGGCCGACGCGATGCGCGCCCTGCTCACGGTCGGCAACTACGTCTCCGGGTTCACGCTGGAGGAACAGGCCGACCGCATGCGTGGGTTGACGGGAAACGATCTCGATCCGAGCGAGGTCGAGAAGGCGCTCCGCGCGTTCGCGGACTACCCGCGACTGTCCGAGGCGCTGCGCGAGGTCGGCGACCCGCAAAGTGACAGCGCGTTCGAATCCGGGCTAGAGGTCGTGCTCGACGGGCTCCGGGCGCGGGCGCGGCGGTCGGCCGAGTCGACGCCATAGCGCGCCCGGCTTGGGGGGAGCCGGCTCGGTGAGGCTCCTCCGCGCGATTGGAACCAGCGCGGCCTGCGCGTCCGTACGTTCGATCGTCACGTACGCCGACCGGCCGTCGAGACACAACGTCGAGATCGCGTTGCCGAAGAACGGGCCGGCGAGCTTGCGCCACGACACGAGTGGTCGCACCGCGCCGGCCCGGCGCGCGAGCACCCGCCCGATACGCTTGCCCCGTCGATGCCACGCCGATCGCATCAGCGGCTTGATCGCACCGGGCACCCGGTTGTGCACCGGGGAACAGGTCAGCTGATACACCGGCGTACGGACGTCGGGGCCGTACGCCGCCCGCGCCACGTACGAGTGGTGCACATCGCCGGAGAGCACGCTGATACTGGCCGGTGCCTCCTCGCCGGTCCCGATCGCGGCCAGCGTCGCCGCCAGGTCGTCGAATGATGCGCCGAACGCGGCCCAGTGCTCGAAGTCCAATGCCCGCCGGGTGCGTTCACCGAAGGCGGCGACGATTCGGGAGTCCGACTCCGCCCAGCGCTCGCTGGCCGCCTCCAGGTCGTGGATCGCGTACGGCATAAGCCACGGCAACGAGCTTCCGATGACGAGGTGGTCGTAGTCGACGTCCTCGTCCGTCACGACACTCGCGAACCAGGCCCACTCCGTCGGCGAAACCATCGCTCGACGCCCCGGCGCCAGCACCCGGGCGCAGCGATTGTCGAGCATCACGACCTTCGTACGCCCGAGGTCTAATTGGTAGCTCCACCGGTAGGCGCCGCTCGCAGCGTGGTCGGCCACCGCGACTGCGCTGCC
>DATCXD010000179.1:0-5743 GCA_036566005.1 Micromonosporaceae bacterium
GCCGGCCTCGCCGGCGGCAAGGGCGTGCCCACCACTGTCGCCACACATCCGGCCGTGTTCGCCACTTTCACCGCACCATCGTTCGGGTACGTCCACCACCGCGTCACCAGCCGCAGCGGCACCCTGAAGCCCTGCCGCCCCCGCCGCGACAAACCCACCTGCCGACACGGCCGAGCGCTGTGGTGCAACCACCTCCACCACGAACACGACCGGCGCATAGGGCAACCGCTATGCCTCGACTGCTACGACCACACCCACCAAGCCGTCTGGAACTACGCCTGCCCACAACTATGGGACCGCACCATCACCCGACTCCGCCGCCTCATCCGCCACCAGCTCGGCCCCACCCTGGCCGCCCGCGTCCGAATCCGGTACGCCAAAGTCGCCGAAGTCCAGGCCCGCGGCGTCATCCACCTCCACGCGTTAATCCGAGTCGACGGCTACGACCCCGACCGGCTGCGCGCCGTCTATTGGGAGCCGAACGATTTGGTGTTCTGCACCCAGCTCGGCGGCCCGATCGAGCCACGCAACCTCAACCGGTCACTTCGGTCGCTACTCATCCGCTCGAAAGTTCGCGTTGCCATCGACCGCGACGCTGCCGGCAATGTCCGCTACACGACCAAGCTCCGGCTACACGACCTCCGGCACTCCTGCGCGTCCTTCCTCCTCGCCCAGGGCCAGAGTCCGCGCGTTGTCATGGAGATCTTGGGTCACTCCGGCATCGCGATCACCATGAACACCTACGCGCACGTTCTACCCACTTTGCTGGGCGATGCAGCGACCGGCATGGATGAGATGTTCGGATGATCGTCACGGCCGTTGCCGTCAGCGTTGCCGTCAAGGAGATCAGAAAGCCCCGTGTACGCAAAAGACCTGGGAGAGAGTCCCAGGTCATCGCGAGTGGAGCCGAGGGGACTCGAACCCCTGACCCCCACACTGCCAGTGTGGTGCGCTACCAGCTGCGCCACGGCCCCAAATGCCCGGTGGCCGGGCACTGCGCAATAGTACACAGCCGCCTCAGCGCCGTCACTTCGGACCGCCGGACGCCGCGGCTCGGCGCTGAAGGCGTGACCGCGGGACCATGCGAGCGCGGAAGATGCCAGCGCGGAAGACGTGACCGCGGATCATGCGAGCGCTGAAGACGTGGACGCGGACCATGCGAGCGCGGAAGATCGGCCATGCAAGCGCAGAAGATGCGACCGCAGGACCATCCGAGCGCGGAAGATGCCAGCGCCGACCCCCTGAGCCGGACAGATCAGTTCATCGTCGGGTCGGTCGGGAAGATCGCGACAGCGGCCATCAGCCCGCCCTGGCGGCGCAGCACCATTGGCCACAGATCGTCGGGCCGAGCGACGAACGGATCACCGGGCAAAGCGTCGAACACGAACCACGATCCGCTCTCGATCTCGCGTTCGAGCTGCCCATCCTCCCAACCGGCGTAGCCGGCGAAGACCCGTACCCCCAAGATCTTGTCTTTGATCGTCTGCGGGTCCTGCGACAGATCCAGCGTGCCGATGGCGCCGGACACCCGGTTGAAGCCGGCTACCCGGCCAGTCGCCAAGCGAGTGCGGGCGAGGCAGATCGCCGACTCCGGCTGCATCGGGCCGCCCTCGAACACGACCGACGGGTCCCCGGCCAGGCCGCCCCAGCCGTCGAGCACCTCGGCCACGGTCACTTCGGTGGCCCGGTTCAGGACGACGCCGAGCGTGCCACCCGGCTCATGCGCGACGAGCATCACCACGGTCCGCTCGAAGTTCGGATCCTTGAGCGCGGGGGTCGCCACGAGAAGACGTCCGGCGAGGGATTCCATTCTCATCCCCCCGATCCGCCCCGACTCGCCGACCGCCGCCATGATCTGCTACTCCTCCGCTCCGACGCAGAACACATTGCCATCCGGGTCGGAGAGCACGGTCCAAGCGAATCCGGGGACCTGATGTTCGTCGACGACATCGGCGCCGATCCCGCGCAGCCGGGCGACTTCGGCCGCGCGGTCCTTGGTGGACAAGTCGAGGTGAACGCGATTCTTGCCGGCCGTCGGTTCGGACACGCGCTGCAAGCCGACAATGAGATCCCCGGCCCCCTTCAACATCAGGTACGCACCGCCGTGGTCGGCGACGACTTTCATGTCCAGTGCCGCGGTCCAGAAGTCGGCCAGGCTCCGGGGATCCACCGAGTCGATGGTGACCATCCCGACGTGCAGCGCCATGCACGCACGATATCTTGCCAATGTGGCCGCCGATAAGGTCTGTACGTGAGCGGTATCGCTGATGTCGCCGTCATCGGCGGGTCGGGCCTCTATGCCTTACTGACCGGCGCCGTAGAGCATCCGATCGGCACGCCGTACGGCGAGCCGTCCGACCCGATCACGGTGGCGGACGTGGCCGGTCGGTCGGTTGCGTTCCTGCCGCGGCACGGTAAGGATCACCGGTTCCCGCCGCACCGGATCCCGTACCGCGCGAATCTCTGGGCGCTCCGCAGCCTCGGCGTACGCCAGATTCTCGCGCCGTGTGCCGTCGGTGGGCTCCGGCCGGACCTCGGGCCGGGGTCGTTCGTGGTGCCCGACCAGCTGATCGACCGCACTTCCGCCCGCGTGCAGACGTATTACGACCGGGGCGCCGTGCACGTGAACTTCGCCGATCCGTACTGCCCGACCGGTCGGCGGGCCGCGCTCGACGCGACCGCGCGGCACGGCATCACCGCGACCGACGGCGGTGCAATGGTGGTGATCGAGGGCCCGCGCTTCTCCACTCGCGCGGAATCCCGGTGGTATGCCTCGATCGGCGGCGTGGTGGTCAACATGACTGGTCACCCGGAGGCAGTTCTGGCACGCGAGCTGGGCCTCTGTTACGCCGCGATCGCCCTCGTCACCGATCTCGACGCTGGCGTCGAAGGCGATCACGGCGTCACCCACGAGGAGGTGTTTCGCGTGTTCGCCGAGAACACCGACCGCGTCCGGGAGATCTTGCTCGACGCCGTCACGCGACTGCCGACCGCCGATGCCAGGCCGTGCGCCTGCGGCCATGCGGTGGACGGCCTCAAGCTGCCGTTCGACCTGCCCTAGCAGCGCTGCGGCCCACGCCGGCAACGACACTCGCGCTCAGATCGCGGGCAGGCGCACCATGAACCGGCAGCCATCGCCCACGTTGGTCACCGCGACTTCGCCGCGATGCGCCTCGACCAGGCCCCGCACGATGGCAAGGCCGAGGCCCCCGCCACCGCCGTCGTGGTCATGGCCGGTTCGAGGGGTACGGGCGGCCTCGCCCCGGAACGCGACATCGAACACACGCGGCAGGTCGGATTCGGGGATCCCGCCACACGCGTCGGTGACCGCGAGCCAGCCGCCCTCCTCGTCCCGGCCGCCGCTGACCGTGATCGAACCGTCGGCCGGCGTGTAGCGGATCGCGTTGCGCAACAGGTTGGCCACGATGCGCGCGATCTCCGGCTCGCTGCCCTGGACGATCGGCCACTCGCCCCGCTCGGCCTGCAGTTGGATCCGCTTAGCGGTAGCGATCGGTTCGGCCGACGCGACGGCGTCGGACACCACATCCCCCAGCGGTACGGTGCCGAGCGACAACCGCAGCGCGCCGGCGTTGATGCGCGACAACTCGAACAGGTCGTCGACGAGTTGAGTCATCCGGTCGGTCTCCATCCGGATGCGCCGGTGATAGTCGGCGACGGTCGCCTCGTCCGTCACCACACCGTCCTCTAGGGCCTCGGCCATCGCGCGCATGCCGGCCAGCGGCGTACGCAGGTCGTGGGACACCCACGCCACGAGCTCGCGCCGGCTCGCTTCCGCACTGCGCTCGCGATCCCGTACCTCGTCGGCCCACATCGCGTCGCGGGCGAGCCGCCGACCGAGCCACAGGCCCATGGCGAGGCTGAAAATTCCGGAGATGCCGAGCACCACGACGAGTACGCGCAGGTCGTGATCGGAGATGAACATCCCGCGCGCGACCGCGATGACGCCGGCCAACGCGGCCAGCACGGTCACGGCGAGCATCAGCACGATGTGGGCGGTGATCGAACGACCGCGGAGGTAGTAGTGGGCGACGGCGCCGGGGATCGCGACGATCAACACGCCGGCCAGGGCGGCCAGCACGAGCCCGACCAGGTCACGCACGGGGGCCCTCGCCGTTCGCCAGGCCGGCGGACCGGCCGGCCGACTCGAATCGGTAGCCGACCCCCCACACCGTCACGATGCGGGTCGGGTTGGCCGGATCGTTCTCGATCTTCTCGCGCAGCCGCCGTACGTGCACGGTCACCGTCGACTGATCGCCGAACGTCCAACCCCAGACCGCCTCCAGCAGTTCGGACCGCCGGAACGCTCGGCCCGGGTGGGCCATCAGGTAGGCGAGAAGATCGAACTCTCGTACGGTCAGAGCCAATTCGGCGCCGCCGCGCATGGCGACCCGGCGTGCCGTGTCGATCGTCAGGTCACCGTCGGTCAGCACCTGTCCGGCCGTCTTCGCGTCGACGCTGCCCGCGGCGCCCGACCGGCGTAGCACGGACTGCACCCGCAGCACCAGTTCGCGCGGCGAGAACGGCTTCGTCACATAGTCGTCGGCGCCGAGTTGCAGGCCGAGCACGCGGTCGGACTCCTCGCCGAGCGCGGTCAGCATGATGATCGGAACCTCGGTCGAGCTGTCCCGCAGCCGCCGGCAGACCTCCAGACCGTCCATGCCGGGCAGCATCAGATCGAGCACGACGAGATCGGGCTCCTCGCGGGCGTACGCCCCGAGAGCGGCCGGACCGCCCGCCGCGAGGATGACGTCGTAACCCGCTCGCTCGAGATAGCGGCGGACGACATCGCTCACGGTCGGGTCGTCGTCGACGACGAGGATGCGTTGGCCCACAAAACGAGCGTACGGCCGGCATAGGCGCACCGACCGACGGCCAGCGATGATGTTCCGCGATCCGTAAGGCGGCCGCTGGCGGTCAGCCTCGCGCGATCAAACCAGGAAGGTCGGCCTTCGCAAGATGTGTCGTTGAATCTGACACCGGGTGGCTCGCGGCGATCGTGCCCTTGCCAGGGTGCTTGCCGGCATGCTTGCCAGCGTGCTTGCCGCCGCCCTTGCCGTGGCCCGCGCCACTGTCGTGGCCGGCCCCCTTGTGCTCGCCTTTGCCGTGGCCGATGCCGTTGCTCGCGGACGTCGGGCCTTCCGGCGGCGCGGCGGACGGGGTCGCCGAGGGTGGCTCGGCGATGAGCCCCGGCTGTGCCGGCCGAATGGTCGGTACCGGTCCGGCGGCCGCGCCGTGGCTCCCCAACTCGCTCATCCCGAAGCAGACGACCAGCACCAGCAGCAACAGCGACGGCAGCGCGAAGAACGGCCGGCGTGACCGTCGCTGCCAGGACGGTGACGGTTCCTCGATCGGCTCGGTCGCCCGGCCCGGATCAGGCAACGCGGTCACCCCGTGGGGCATGATCCGCGTGCCGCTGCGTGAACGACCGGCCTGAGCCGAACCGAGGACTCGGGGTCCGGCGGCATCCAGGCTCAAAGCCGTGCCTGTCGCCAGGGCGCGCGGGTCGACCGGTGGCGCCATCAGGACGCCGATCGGTGTACCGGATCCAAGCGGCGCCCCGGATCCGAGCGGCGTTCCGGATCCGACCGGCGTTCCGGATCCCATCGGTGTTCCGGCCCCGATAGCGGTGCCGGCGCCGACGGGCGGGCTCGATCTCGTCGGACGGCCGGAACCCATCGGCGGGCCGGATGCGAACGCAGCGGCCGGTGCCAACGCCCCCGCC
>DATCXD010000186.1:0-6977 GCA_036566005.1 Micromonosporaceae bacterium
GATGCTTCGGCGGGCGACGATCGGACGGGCGGTGGCGACCATGGCGCGTACTGAGCCACCCGCCGGCGACGAGGCCCGGCCGAGCTTGGACCTCGCACACGTCGACGGGCCCGAGCCAACGTCGGACGAGTCTGCGTACGCCTGGTCGGCCGGCGAGCCGGATATCTGGGACACCCGGGTGGCCGGTGCGCTGGCGTTCCTCCGTCGTCGCCTCACCGGGCAGTACGACGTCGACGAGTTCGGATTCGACCCCGAGCTCAACGACAACGTGATCCAGCCGCTGCTGCAGCCGCTCTACCGCGACTGGTTCCGGGTCGAGGTGACCGGGGCGAAGAACGTACCGCTGGATCGGGCCGGCCTCGTCGTCGCGAATCACTCCGGCACGATCGCGCTCGACGCATTGATGCTTTCGCATGCGATCCACCAGGAGCCGCAGATCCGGCGCGACCTCCGCCTGCTCGGTGCCGATCTCGTGTTCCGGGTGCCGTTCATGTCGGAGATCGCCCGCAAGTCGGGTGCGACGCTTGCCTGTGCACCGGACGCCGAGCGGTTGCTGCGCGGCGGCGAGCTCGTCGGCGTCTTCCCGGAGGGGTTCAAGGGCGTCGGCAAGCACTACCGCGATCGCTACAAACTGCAACGATTTGGCCGGGGCGGGTTCGTCTCGGCCGCCCTCGCCACCGGTACGCCGATCATCCCGGTCGCGATCGTCGGCGCCGAGGAAACCTATCCGATGCTCGGCAACGTGAAACCGCTGGCCCGGCTGCTCGGCATCCCGTACTTCCCGGTCACCCCGACGTTCCCCTGGCTCGGGCCGTTGGGTCTGATCCCCTTGCCGTCGAAGTGGCTGATCGAATTCGGCACGCCGATCGAGACCGAGCATCTGCAGGGCGACGCGGACGATCCGATCGTCGTGTTCAACCTCGCCGACCAGGTGCGCGAGACGATCCAGCAGATCCTGCACGAACTGCTTGCGCGCCGCCCGGACGCGTTCTGACCGTGCCTCGGCTCGCCAGGTCAGTGGCTGCGGCGGCGGTAGGCCGCGGCGGTTGCGGCAGCCCCGAGGACCACGCCGATGCCGAGCGCCGTCGGCGCGGCGACCTTCACGGCTTTTCGAGCTGTACGGAAATCACGCGTCTCCCAGTTCCGCCGGCGCGCCTCGCGGCGTAGGCGACCGTCCGGATTGACGGCCACCGCGTTCCCGACCGTCGACAGCATCGGCACGTCGTTGAACGAGTCGCTGTAGGCCGTACACATGGTCAGGTCGAGCCCGTGCAGCACCGCGAGTTCCTTGATTGCCTCCGCCTTGGCCGGGCCGTGTAGCAGGTCGCCGACGAGGCGACCGGTATACACACCGTCGTCGATCTCGGCGATGGTGCCCAACGCCCCGGTGAGGCCGAGCCGGTCGGCGATGACTCGACCGAGTTCGACCGGTGCGGCCGTGACCAGCCACACGCGCTGGCCGGCGGCCAGATGGAGCTGAGCGAGCGCGTGCGTGCCGGACCAGATCCGTTCGGCCATCAGCTCGTCGAAGATCTCCTCGGACAGTGTCTCCAGCTTGCGGACCGGCCAGCCCTTGACGAACGCGAGCGCGGCCGCGCGAGCGTCGGCCATGTCGTCCGGGATCTCGGCCGCGAGCAGCCGAAACTTGAGCTGGCTCCACCCGAAGCGGACGAGATCGGCCGTTTTCACATAGTCGCGCGCCGCCATGCCACGGGCGAACCAGTAGAGCGAGGCACCGCGCAGCATCGTGTTGTCCACATCGAAAAACGCGGCCGCCTGCAGATCGGTCGGTACGGACAGTGCGAGGTCAAGCTCCGAGTCCGGCGCGGAGTAGGCCGCCATCACCGGCCCTCGTAGGAGGTGCGTCTCGTCGCGTACGGCGGTGGCATCCGCCGCCGAGCGGCCCTGATCGTCGATCACACCGCTACCTTCCTCGCCCGACAAAGTCTCGCTGCACAACCACGTCGAGCGTAGCCCCGGCGGACGAGAGTGGCTCAGCTGAGCAGGCCACCGAGCGCGTGCTGGATCTCGTCGAGCACGCCGCCGTTGGTCTGTTTCGGCACCAACGAGGCAGATGCGGCACCGACCTCGGCCGGCGTGGACCGCACGTTCGTCGTGCCGGACTTGCCGGTTGACGAAGCACTGGGCGCCGTCGAGGTATGGCCGGTCGGTGGAGTCGTTACGCCGGCGCCATTGCCCGCACCCGCGGCTGAGCCGCACGGTTTCACGTTGGGTCCCCACTTGTCGGCGGCGGTCTGTACCACCGTCGGGCAGGCGAGGGCGGCGTTGATCTGCTGCCACCGCGCGTTCACAAGGTCCAGCTCGTTGTCGTAGCCCAGCACCATGTTGTACACAGCGGTGTCCGGGCGCAGCTGTGAGTGCAACTGCTCGAGTTGATCCTTCTGACGCACATAGAAGTCCGCGACAGTCCACAGCGCGGCCTTGTCGTGGCTGGCTAGGGCGGAGGTGAACAGCAGCCGGGCCCCTTGCAGGGTGTCGCGATCCATCTCGTTGATCAACTGGCTGAGCCCATGGGGGTCGCCCGTGTCGGACTGTGCCTCCGCCAGCCGCTTGCCAGCGAAGTCGAGGTAGAGCTGCCCCTTGCCGGCCGCGGAGCCGGACAACTGAAGCTGCGCCGTCTCTTGCGAGCGCTTCAAGCCGTAGAGCGCGTCGCCTGGCATGGCCGTGCCGCTGGCGGCGGCGATGCCCGAAACCGCGAGCGTGCCGACGGCCAGGCCGGCAAGGATGGCGCCACGGGCACGTACCCGCCGGGCGAAGGGTCGCCGGCCGCCGGGGGTATCGGCGATCGCGCCGACCCGCGCCCGACCGATGGCCGGGTCGGCGGTGTTCTTCGCGGTGACACCGATGCCGTCGCGCTGCGCGGCCGCCATGATCACGGCACGGATGTCGCGGCGGGCCGATTCGCGCATCTCTACCTGTGGATGAATGTCCATCAGGCGATGACCGACGTCGACCAGGTCGTTCAGGTCGTCGTCGAGCGCTGAGCGCGTGTGGTGACGGCGGGCACCCTCGGCCTCGTCGAGGAGTTGTGCGAGGCGCTCGATGCGACGGCGGTGCAGCAGCGTCGAGTTCACTGCTCAACCCCCTTGGTCGTCATCGGTGGCGCAGCCGTCCGGTCCATGAGGCCAGTGCGGTGCACAGCGTTCAACGTTCGGAGGGTGCCGGCGGTTACGGCCGGCGCGTGATCGCGATTAATCGCGTGATCACGATTAATAAGGTGCTCGGCGGGCACTCCCGCTCCGATGGCGGGAGCGTTCACTTCTGGAAGCCCTCCGGAAGCAGCCGGTTCAGGGCGCGTACGGCCCGGTATTGCAGCGCCTTGATCGCGCCCTCGTTCTTGTTCATCGCGTGGGCCGTCTCAGCGACCGAGAACCCCTGCAGGAACCGCAGCACAATGCACTCCTGCTGCTCCGGGTTCAACTGCTTGACCGCGGTCAACAACGTGACGTTCGTGATGTGGTCGACCACGACCGCCTCGGGGCTGCCCTCGGGCCCCCGGTCCTCCCGGTCGGCGTCGAGCACATCGCCGGTGGTCACCTCGAGGCGGTAGCGGCCGGACTTGAAATGGTCGGCAACCAGGTTCCGCGCGATCGTAACCAGCCACGCCCCCAGGTCACGACCCTGCCACGTGACACTACCGATGCGCTTGAGTGCACGCAGGAACGTGTCGGACGTGAGGTCCTCGGCCAACTGCCGGTTACCGACCCGGAAGTAGATGAACCGAAACACCGTGCCGACGTAACGGTCGTAGATCAGACCGAACGCCTCAGTATCACCGCCCTGCGCCTGCTCCACGAGCTTCCAGACCTCACGCGCCGGATCAGTCGGATCCGGCCGGCTCGGATATCCGCCGCCGGTCTCAATGTCCGGCTCCGCGGCCGGGGTCGCCGTCGCGACCGAACCGCTGGGAAATGGGCCGAGATGATCCTGGCTGTCCGCTGGCGTCGTCTGCCGACCGGGGCTGGCCGATCGAGCGCTGCCGGGCTTGGCCAGGCTGGGCTGATGCCGCGTTGGCGCTTCATTCGTGTGAGGTCGGTGGGTGCGTGGGCCGAACGTCGGCGTGGGCCGCGACGGCGTCGTGCTCACGCTCGCGACCCGGTTGCCGTTGACGTCACCGAGGTCGAGCGCACGCATGTCGAGCATCGCGGCGCGCAGGGCCCGGAAGCCCTGTCGCAGCGCGCGCCGGGTGCCGAACACGTCCGGAACTACTGGCGCCCATGCATCCCCGTACGCTCCGGCCAGCCCGAATGCACTCACGCGGCCGCTCCTGGGTCGAGGGAGGAGACTGTGCCGCGGATTGTCGCGCCGGCCCGGCGAACACTGCGGAAAACCGTGAAGCTCGGCTCAGACGACGAAACGCCCATAATGGCCTCCTACGGTTGGGGGTATGCCTTCTTGCGCCAAAACGGGTGAGCTGACCCAAAAGATGATAGGGCCAACGTCACCCGAGTTGCCGAACGTCCGTTATGCAGGCCGACAGTATTGTCACGATCACTCTGCGTGTGTCGCACATGGTGTGCGGATCGATGTACGGGGCCGCGACACGACAGCAACACGCTCAACACACCGTGTTTTCAAGGCTTTTCGTCGGCGCGTTGGTCGCCGACGGAGTCGGACAAACCGCATTTGAAGATCATGTCTAGATGGCTAGGCTGACGCCGTGCAGACTCCTCGCAACGTTGCTGACGTAATTCGTCGAAACGCGCATAGCGAAGATATGACATCAAATCGGATCGGCCTGGTCTGGGGCGAGCACCAGCTATCTTGGACAGACCTGGACGAAAAGGTCGATTCCTATGCGTACGGCCTGCGACAACTCGGTCTTAATCGGCGCAATGCGAATCCCGCGCGTGTCGCGATCGCACTGCCGAACCGACCCGAGTTCGCGCTCGCGTACTTCGGCACGTTGCGCGCCGGTCTGGTCGCCGTGCCCGTCAACCCGGCCTACACCGGCCGGGAGCTGCATGAGCTGTTGATCGATGCCGGCGCCAGCGTTCTCATCGCCGGATCCGACGTATATGCGGCCATCGACGAGTTCGGTGCACCGCTGCCCGACCTGGGTCACCGGTTCCTGGCCGGCGATGGCGACGCCACCGGTGTCGTGGCGATCGCGGATCTCGCGGTGGCCGGTGGGCCGGTCGAGTCGACCACCGGGGGCGAAGATCTTGCGGTGCTGATGTACACGTCCGGAAGCGAAGGTAGACCGAAAGGCGCGATGCTGTCGCATCGAGCGTTGCTGGCCAACCACGAGCAACTCGCTCGGATCGCACCGCCGCCGATCGGCCGGGATGATGTGGTGTTGCTGGCCGTGCCGCTGTTCCACGCGTACGGGTTGAACAGCGGGCTCGGCTCGGTGGCGTATCACGGCGCCTGCGGCGTCCTGGTTGACGCCACGGACGCGGTCGACTCCGCCGTGGTCAATATGCCGAGCGGGCGACCATTGAGCGCGCTTCTCGGCGTACCCGCAATGTTTTCAGCCTGGGCGCAGGCGGCCGACCCGACGGCGCTGGCGTCCGTTCGGGTTGCCGTCAGCGGCGCGGCGCCGCTGGATCCGGCGATCGCGCGCCAGTTCGAGGCCGTTTTCGGCCGACCGCTCGCCGTCGGGTACGGACTGACGGAGACCGCGCCGGTAGTGACCACGACGCTCGCCGGACCTGCCCCGAAAGAGGGCTCGATCGGGCGGGCGTTGCCGGGCATCGATGTCCGACTGGTCAACGCGGCCGGCGCCGACGTGTGGCGCAGCGATGCACCGGCGGCCGTCGACGCGGCCGACGACTTCGACGACGACGCGGCCGGCTCGCCCGGCACCGATCCCGGCGAGATCGTCGTACGCGGTGCCAACCTCTTCTCCGGTTACTGGCCCGACGGCCATGGCGGACCCGATCCCGATGGCTGGTGGGCGACCGGCGACGTGGCCTACGCCGATGCCGATGGCGACCTGTTCCTGGTCGACCGGCTGCGCGAGCTGATCCTGGTCAACGGGTTCAACGTCTATCCGGCCGAAGTCGAGCAGGTGCTGAAGGCGCACCCCGCGGTCGCGGAGGCGGCGGTGATCGGCATCCCGCACGGGCCGTCGGGGCAGACGGTGAAGGCGTACGTCGTGCTCGAGTCATCGGTCGCCGAACAGTGGCCGGTCATCGTGGCCGATCTCGCCGCGCACTGCGCCCGTAACCTCGCCCGGTTCAAGTGCCCGACCGAGTTCGAATCCGTCATCGAACTCCCGCATTCGGCGACCGGTAAGGTTCGCAAGGTGGCACTGCGCGAGGAAGGCCCGGTTGATGAGGAAGGCACGGTCCATGTCGACCGATGACACCCGGATCACGTTGATCACCCGGCCGGGCTGCCACCTGTGCGAGGTCGCAGCGGTTGCGCTCGACCGGGTGGCCGCGGCGAGCGGCGAGCGCTGGAGCGAATTGTCGGTGGACGCCGACATCGAGCTCGAACGCGAATATGGCGAACGGCTGCCGGTCGTCCTGCTCGACGGCAAGGAACACGGCTACTTCCAGGTCGAGGAGGATCGGCTGCTGCGTGACCTCGCCCGTACGGCACGCTGAGCGTGATCCGAGGCCGCGAGAAGCGGCCGAGAAAGTCATATCGGCGTCGGCGCCGGCCGGACGTATCGTGTCCGGGTGACTCACCTCGTCTGGGACTGGAACGGCACGCTGCTCGATGACCTCGCTCTCGTCGTCAAGGCCACCAACGTGTCTTTGGCCAGCGCCGGTGGTCTGCCGATCACGGCCGAGGAGCACCGACGGGACTTCCGGCGACCAATCGAGGCGTACTACGCCGGCGTCCTGGGCCGGCCCCTGCGCGCGGACGAATTCGCAGGGCTGGATCGGGCTTTCCACGACGCGTACGACGCCGGGTTCGCGTCAATTGCCTTGACCGGGGACGCGCTCGACGCGTTGGCGACCTGGACCGGTACGCAGTCGCTGTTGTCCATGTGGTTCCACGAC
>DATCXD010000192.1:0-5574 GCA_036566005.1 Micromonosporaceae bacterium
CCGCGCCGGCCTCCCCGTCCGGCGAGCGGCCGGCCATGTCGGCGCCCACGACGCCCGAGGCGGCCATGACCGACTCCGCCTTCACCGACTGCGCGAAGGCCAAGTGCCTAGCGTTGACCTTCGACGACGGGCCGGGGCCGGGCACGCCGAGCCTGCTGGACGCGCTGATCGGGCATGGCGCCCACGCGACGTTCTTCACCGTGGGCGCCAAGGTGGCGACGCAGCCGGACCTGGTGCGGCGGATGCGCGAGGCGGGCAACCTGATCGGCAATCACACCTGGTCGCACCGGGACCTGACCGCCTTGCCGCCCGACAGGGCGACCGCACAGATCTTCCGCTGCCAGAACGCCGTCCTGGCGGCCACCGGCACGGCACCTGCGGTGATGCGGGCGCCGTACGGGGCGGTCGATGAGCGGGTCATCGGCATCGCCCGCGATCTCGGCCTGGCGCTGGTGCGCTGGGACGTCGATCCACGAGATGAGACGACGCGCGACCCGGCGACCATCGCCAAGCGTGTGATCGAGCGGGCCCACCGCGGCGCGATCGTCCTACTGCACGGCACGAATCAGGCCACGGTCCAGGCGATGCCCCGGGTGCTCACCGAGCTCGGCGAGCAGGGCTATACATTCGTCACCGTGCCAGAGTTGTACGGATGGCAGCCGCTTTCACCTGGATCGACGTACGGCCCGGCCGGCGCGACACGCTACGGCGAGTAGGCCCGCTCGGTTCGGTTCCACACAGGGACATATAGTTGGGCTGTGATGACGATGGTCTTTTACGCCCGCCTGCATGTTGATCTCGGTCGGCTGGCGTCCGGGCTGTGTCGTCTGAGTCTCCTTCGGTCGTGACAGTGTGCCAACCGTCCCAATCGTCCCAAAGGTTCCAACCGTCCCGGACGTTCCGGCTGTTCCAGCTGCCACGCCCCATTCGCCGGTCCAAGTCGTGCCACATGGCTTGGCGACGCTCGCGCCTGATCCATGGCGGGTCCTCGCGCGTAACCCCTTCTCCACGGTGTGATGTAGGCCACAGATGCATTCCGAGTAACGGAACGCAAAGGAATACCTGTGTTTCCAGAGAGACCTAGCATGGAAATGACGAACGTGCCAAGAGTAACGGCGCCCCTGGCGCGACATGTGACGCCCGGCGTGTCGAGGAGGACCGAGCTGTGACCAAGCAGGTGCAGCAACTCGAACGCGTAATCATCCGGTTCGCCGGGGATTCCGGCGACGGGATGCAGTTGACCGGTGACCGCTTCACCGCGGAGACGGCCGAGTTCGGCAACGACATTTCGACGCTGCCCAATTTCCCCGCCGAGATCCGCGCGCCGGCCGGCACCCTACCCGGAGTATCCAGCTTCCAGCTACATTTCGCCGACCACGACATCCTCACCCCAGGCGACGCGCCGAACGTACTGGTGGCGATGAACCCGGCGGCGCTCAAAGCCAATCTCTCGGACCTGCCTCGTGGCGCCGACATCATCGTCAACACCGACGAGTTCACCAAGCGCAACCTGCACAAGGTCGGCTACGCGGCGAGCCCGGTCGACGACGAGTCGCTGGCCGAGTGGCGGGTGCACGCGGTGCCGCTGACCTCGCTCACGATCAAGGCGCTCGAAGGCTTCGAGATCTCCAAGAAGGACGCCGAGCGGGCCAAGAACATGTTCGCGCTCGGACTGCTTTCGTGGCTCTATAACCGGCCGACCGAGGCGACGATCCAGTTCCTTGAGACCAAGTTCGCCAAGAAGCCGGACATCGCGAAGGCCAACATCACGGCCTTCCAGGCGGGCTGGAACTATGGGGAGACGACCGAGTCCTTCTCCGTGTCGTACGAGGTCAAGCCGGCCCGCCTCGCCCCTGGGCTGTACCGGAACATCTCCGGCAACCAGGCGCTGGCGTACGGGCTGATCGCGGCTTCGGTGCAGTCGGGGCTACCGCTGTTCCTCGGGTCGTATCCGATCACGCCGGCCTCCGACATCCTGCATGAGCTGTCCAAGCACAAGCGGTTCGGCGTGCGAACCTTCCAGGCCGAGGACGAGATCGCCGGCGTCGGCGCGGCGCTCGGCGCGGCTTTCGGCGGGTCCCTGGGCGTGACCACGACGTCGGGCCCCGGCATCGCGCTGAAGGCGGAGACGATCGGGCTGGCCGTGACGACCGAGCTGCCGCTCGTCGTGATCGACGTGCAGCGGGCCGGGCCGTCGACCGGCATGCCGACCAAGACCGAGCAGACCGACCTGCTGATGGCGATGTTCGGCCGTAACGGCGAATCCCCGGTGCCCATCGTGGCGCCGTCGACGCCGTCCGACTGCTTCGACACGGCCGTGGAGGCGGCACGGATCGCGTTGAAGTACCGCACGCCGGTCGTGTTGCTCTCCGACGGATACCTCGCCAACGGCTCGGAGCCGTGGCGTCTTCCCGAGGTTTCCGAGCTGCCGGATATTTCAACCAAATTCACCACGGAGCCGAACGGCGACGACGGTGTCTTTCTGCCGTTCAAGCGTGACCCCGAGACACTCGCCCGGCCGTGGGCCGTCCCCGGCACTCCGGGCCTGGAGCACCGCATCGGCGGCATCGAGAAGTCCGACGGCACCGGCAACATCTCCTACGACCCGAGCAACCACGACCTCATGGTCCGGCTCCGCCAGGGCAAGATCGACGGCATCGACGTGCCCGACCTGGAGGTCGATGACCCCGGCGCCGGTCCCGATGGGCCCGGCGCGCGGGTGCTCGTGCTCGGCTGGGGCTCCACCTTCGGCCCGATCTCGGCGGCGGTTCGCCGGGTCAGGACGGCCGGCGGCCGGGTCGCGCAGGCGCACCTGCGTCACCTCAACCCGCTGCCCGCGAACACCGGCGACGTGCTGCGCGCGTACGACAAGGTGCTGCTTCCCGAGATCAACCTGGGCCAGCTCGCGCTGCTGCTGCGCGCGCGGTTCCTGGTCGACGTCATCAGCTACAACAGGGTGCGCGGCCTGCCGTTCAAGGCCGAGGAACTGGCCGGAGTGATTCAGGACGTGATCGACAGTGAGTAGTGTGAACGGTCCCGCGATCGGCGGAACCTCCCACAACGGCAAGGGGCTTGCGTTGGTCCCGACGACCGACGCCAAGCAGACGCTCAAGGACTTCAAGTCCGACCAGGAGGTCCGCTGGTGCCCCGGGTGCGGCGACTACGCCATCCTGGCGGCCGTCCAGTCGTTCCTGCCCGAGCTCGGCCTGCGCCGGGAGAACATCGTGTTCGTCTCGGGCATCGGCTGCTCCTCGCGCTTCCCGTACTACATGGACACCTACGGGATGCACTCGATCCACGGCCGCGCCCCGGCGATCGCGACCGGCCTGGCCGCGTCGCGGCCCGACCTGTCGGTCTGGGTGATCACGGGTGACGGCGACTCGCTGTCGATCGGCGGCAATCACCTGATCCACGCGCTGCGCCGCAACATCAACCTGAACATCCTGCTGTTCAACAACCGGATCTATGGGCTGACCAAGGGTCAGTACTCTCCGACGTCGGAGATCGGCAAGATCACCAAATCGACGCCGATGGGCTCGCTGGACCGGCCGTTCAACCCGATCTCACTGGCGATCGGGGCCGAGGCCGGATTCGTGGCGCGCACGATCGACTCCGACCGCAAGCACCTGCAGTCGGTGCTGCGCGAGGCGACCGCGCATCGGGGCGCCTCGCTGGTGGAGATCTACCAGAACTGCAATATCTTCAACGACGGCGCCTTCGAAATGCTCAAGGATCCGGCGGTCCGCGACCAGATCACCATCCGGCTGGAGCACGGTCAGCCGATCACCTCGGCCACCAAGGCGGTGCGACGGGGCGCGAACGGCGGCATCGAGGTCGTCGAGCGGGCGTCGGTGAGCGAGGACGAGATCCTCGTGCACGACGCCCACAACCCCGACCCATCGGTGGCGTTCGCGCTGTCACGGCTCGATGAGCCGGCGTTCGAGCACGTGCCGATCGGCATCTTCCGTTCCGTCGACCGGCCGTCGTACGACGGACTGATGACCGAGCAGCTTGAGCGGGCCGTGGCCACGCAGGGCAGGGGAGAGTTGAACGACCTGCTGCTTTCTGGAGACACCTGGCGTATCAACTGAGCCGCTGGGGTGGTACTCCGTCCTAATCGCATACATATTTAAAAACCGCGAGAACAGGGACCCGTCACATGGCGGGTCCCTGTTCTTACAGTTCAGGCAGGTAATCGGCGGCATGACCCGGCCTCGCCACGGCGCCGCGCCGGACCATTCGACGGATATTCCGTAAATCTCCGGCATCACATCAACCGTAGAAGTAATCCGACGGCGCCCCATAGCCGACTTAGAAGAAGGAGCTCCGGCGCACGGTTGCCCGGTACGCGGACCGGATGTAACGAAGATGCCACAAATAGCGATGTCAACGACGATCGTGGAGAAACGGGGGCGAGGGTGGCCAACACGATTGTCAACCTGACGGTGCACGGCATTGGCCCCACCCGTCGCGCACTCGACCCCGACGAAGACCTCACCTGGGTGGACGTCGACCGGTTCGAGCAGGTGCTGGACGCCGTCGTGGGCCGCCCCGACGTGGTGATCACGTTCGACGACGGCAACGCCTCCGACGTGGAGATCGCGCTTCCCCGCCTGCTCGAACGCAGCCTCACCGCCGAGTTCTTCGTGCTGGCCGGCCTGCTCGGCGAACCGGACCGGCTCGACGCCGGCGGCGTGCGCGAGCTGGCCGCGAAGGGGATGCGGGTCGGCTCGCACGGATGGGCGCACCGCGACTGGCGGCGCGTCGACGATCACCAGATGGTGGAGGAGATCATAGATTCGCACCGAGTGCTCGGTGACCTCACCGGTGAGCCGGTGACGCGGGTCGCCATCCCGTTCGGCTCGTACGACCGGCACGTGCTGGGCGCATTGCGCCGCGGAAACGTCACCCGCGCCTACACCAGCGACGGCGGCCGGGCCAGGCCCGACGCGTGGTTACAGGCCCGCACCAGCCTCCGGCACGACCTCGACGCGGTCTGGATCCACCAGGTTCTGGACGGCCGCCCCTCGCTTCCCCGGCGCGTTCGCGGGCTCGCCGCCCGCGCCGTCAAGCGCACCCGGTGGTGACCGGCCACATGCCCGAGAGCAACGCCGCGCCGCGCATCGCCGTCGTGGTCGTCACCTACAACAGCGCCGACGTGCTGCCCGGCTGCCTTACATCGCTGCACGACGGCGCGCACGGCACGCGACTGACCGCGGTCGTCGTCGCCGACAACGCGTCCAGGGACGCATCCCTCGCCATCGCCGCGCGGAGGGCGGACCTGCCGATCCTGACCGTCCAGCTCGGCCGTAACGCCGGATACGCCGCGGCAGTCAACGCCGGCGTCGAGGCGCTGGACCTCGACGATCTGGACGCCGTCTTCGTGATCAATCCCGACTGCCGCCTGCGCCCCGGCGCGCTCGCCACCCTCGCACGGGCCCTGGACCGCCCGGGCTGCGGCATCGTGGCACCTCGCCTGATCAACCCGGACGGCAGTCTGCAGCCCTCGCTGCGCCGCATGCCGACCGTGCGGCGGGCCTGGGCCGAGGCGCTGATCGGCGGCGACCTCGCCGG
>DATCXD010000198.1:0-6848 GCA_036566005.1 Micromonosporaceae bacterium
CGTCTCGATCCGTCCAGCCGCCTGCAGGTGTCGTATCACCTCGGGTGGTGCGATGCCGACGGCAAGCCGACCGAGGGCGGCGGCGGTAAGGCCGTCCGACCCGCGCTCGCGCTGCTGTCGGCCGAGGCGGCCGGAGCGAGCGCCGCGGTCGGCATACCGGGCGCGGTCGGCGTCGAACTCGTCCACAATTTCTCGCTGCTGCACGACGACCTCATGGACGGCGATCTGGAGCGCCGGCATCGCCGTACCGTGTGGGCGATCTGGGGCGCGCCCGCCGCGATCCTGGCCGGGGACGCGCTGCTGGCGTTGGCGCACGAGATCGTCCTCGAATCACCGTCCCCACACGCCGGCCGCGCCGCACTGTTGCTGGCCACGACCACTCGCGAGCTCACCCGCGGGCAGGTGCAGGACGTCGCGTTCGAATCGCGCAGCGACGTCACGCTCGACGAGTGCCTCGACATGGCCGGCGGCAAAACCGGTGCGCTGCTTGCCGCGAGCGCCGCGATCGGTGCGGTCCTGGCCGGCGCGCCGGATGAGGCCGTCGACGCGCTGACCACCTTCGGCAGCCAGGTCGGCCTGGCCTTCCAGCTGGTCGACGACGTGCTGGGCATCTGGGGCGATCCGTCGGTCACCGGCAAGCCGGTCTACAACGACCTGCGGTCGCGCAAGAAATCGCTGCCGGTCACGTACGCACTCGGCAGCGCCGACCACGGCGCGGAACTGAAGGAATGGCTCGCCGCACCGGATCAGCCCGACGACGACGCCGTGCGGCACGCCGCCGACCTCGTGGCGTCGGCCGGTGGGCGCGACTGGGCGCTGGCCGAGGCCCGACGGCGGATGCTGCTCGCCGAACAGGCACTGACCAGCGTCGACATCAACCCGCAGGCGCGAACCGGCATGTTCGCGCTCGCGCAGTTCATCGTGGATAGAGACTCATGACCCAGACGACGGATACGCGCACGCCGTCATCGCACGTCACCCGGAGCACGTCGGCGCGCGCGATAGAGAATCCGACCGGCCCGCGGACGCCGGCGGGAGCCCTCGCGGCCGCGGTCGCACATCTGCGCTCGCTGCAAGACCCGAGTGGCTGGTGGAAGGGCGAGCTCGCCACCAACGTCACCATGGACGCCGAGGACCTGCTGCTGCGCGAGTTCCTCGGCATCCGTACCGATCAGGAGACCGAGGAGGCGGCCCGCTGGATCCGTTCGCAGCAGCGGCCGGACGGCACCTGGGCGACGTTCTTCGGCGGCCCGCCCGACCTGTCCACCACCGTCGAGGCGTGGGTGGCTCTGCGGCTGGCCGGCGATGCGCCCGGCGCGCCGCACATGGCAACGGCTCTCGAATTCATTCGGGCGGAGGGCGGTCTGGAAAACACTCGCGTGTTCACCCGGATCTGGCTCGCGCTTGTCGGGCAGTGGCCCTGGGACGAGCTGCCCGAGTTGCCGCCGGAGATGGTGTTCCTGCCGAAGTGGTTTCCGCTCAACAAGTACGACTTCGGTTGCTGGGCCCGGCAGACGGTCGTACCGCTGACGATCGTCGGCAGCATCAAGCCGGTGCGCCCGTTGCCGTTCACGGTCGACGAGTTGCGCACCGGACGTATGCCGGCGAAGACCGCGAAGCCGTGGAGCTGGGACGGTTTCTTCCACGGGCTCGACCGCGTGCTCCACTTTTACGGGCGGCGGCCGATCCGTCCGCTACGCGAGCTGGCCAAGCGCCGCGCCGCGGAATGGGTGCTCGCGCGCCAGGAGATCGACGGGTCCTGGGGCGGCATCCAGCCGCCGTGGGTCTACTCGATCCTCGCGTTGCACCTGCTGGGTTATGCGCTGGAGCACCCGGCGCTGCGGGTCGGTCTGGCCGGGCTGGACGGCTTCACGATCCGCGAGGAAACCTCGGACGGCTGGATCCGCCGCCTCGAGGCGTGCCAGTCGCCGGTCTGGGACACGGCGCTCGCGCTGACCGCCATGCTCGACGCCGGCGTCGCCGCCGACGATCAGTCCGTTCTGGCCGCGACCGACTGGCTGCTGGCCGAGGAGATCTCGGTGAAGGGGGACTGGTCGGTTCGTCGTCCGGACCTCGCACCCGGCGGTTGGGCGTTCGAATTCGCCAACGACGGCTATCCGGACACCGACGACAGCGCCGAGATCGTGCTCGCGCTGCGCCGGGTCGCGCACCCGGACTCGGCCAAGCTCCGGGCCACCATCGACCGTGGTGTCGCGTGGACGGCCGGCATGCAGTCGTCCGACGGCGGCTGGGGCGCGTTCGATGCCGACAACGTCCGTACGCTGCCGAACAAGCTGCCGTTCTGCGACTTCGGCGAGGTCATCGACCCGCCGTCGGCCGATGTCACCGCGCATGTCGTCGAAATGCTCGCGCACGAGGGCAAGGCCGGCGAAACGGTCGCTCAGCGAGGGATCGCGTGGCTGCTGGCCAACCAGGAGCCCGACGGCTCGTGGTTCGGCCGCTGGGGAGCCAACTATGTGTACGGCACCGGCGCCGTCGTCCCGGCGCTGGTCGCCGCCGGCCTGGATCCGTCGCTCGAACCGATCCGGCGTGCCGTCCGGTGGCTCGTCGACCACCAGAATCCGGATGGCGGCTGGGGCGAGGATCTCCGGTCGTACGACGATCCGGCGACCTGGGCCGGCCGGGGCGAGTCGACCGCTTCGCAGACCGCGTGGGCGCTGCTCGCGCTGCTCGCCGCCGGCTCGGCCGATGCGGTCAGCTCCGATGCGGCCAGCTCCGATACGGCCGGATCCGATACGGCCAGATCCGAGACCGGCGGCGGGGACGCGGCGAGTGCGGTTGAGCGGGGCATCGCGTTCCTGGTCGACACGCAACGCACCGACGGCAACTGGGACGAGGACTTCTTCACAGGTACGGGTTTCCCCGGCGACTTCTACATCAATTACCACCTCTACCGTCTCGTGTTCCCCATCTCGGCGCTCGGTCGATACCTGAAGGTCGCCTCGTGACCGATCAATTGCGTCGAACCGACGCATCCGAGCGGGCGCGCGGGCAGGCTAGGCCGGTGACCGGGCCCGTTGTCTGCGCGCCGATGCACGTGGAGCGGCTCGTCACCCGGCGCGCCGGTGCCGGCGTCGTACACACCGGGATGGGCCCCGACCGGTCGCGGCATGCGGCCGAGCGCCTTCACCGTGCGAGCGGCGTGCTCGTCGTCGGCGTGGCCGGCGGTCTCGACCCGATCGTCCGGCCGGGTGATGTCGTGGTCGCGACCGAGGTTCGGGGGCCGGACGGCGACGCGATCCCGAGCCCGTCCGCGCCGATGCTCGCCGGCGAACTGCGCCGGCTCGGGCTCACCGTCCACGTCGGACCGATCGAATCCCGGCCGAAGGTCGTAACGGGCGTCGCCCGCGAGAAACTCGCCGCCGGTGGTGCGCTCGCGGTCGACACCGAGTCGTACTGGCTCGCCCAGACCGGCAAGCCGTTCGCGGTCGTACGGTCGATCGTGGACACCGCCGAGGCGCCGCTGGTCCACCCGGCCGCACTGGCGCGCGGCGCGCTAGCATTGCGAGTGCTGCGGGCGGCCGTACCCGCGATAGACGCCTGGACCTCGGCGGTGCGCGACCGATCGGTCGTGCTGGCCAACCCGCGGTCGTTCTGTGCCGGCGTCGAACGCGCGATCGACATCGTCGACCGGGCGCTCGATCGTTACGGAGCGCCGGTCTACGTGCGGCGCCAGATCGTGCACAACGCGCACGTCGTCAGCGAGTTGGAAGAGCGCGGTGCGGTGTTCGTGACCGAGGTGGACGAGGTGCCGCCGGGCAGCGTGCTCGTTCTCGCCGCGCACGGCGTCGCACCGACCGTCCGCGCCGAGGCACAGGTGCGTCGACTCACCGTGATCGACGCCACCTGTCCGCTCGTCGCGAAGGTGCATAGCGAGGTGCGCCGCTATGCTAGCCGCGACGAGACGGTCTTCCTCATCGGCCACGCCGACCACGAGGAAGTCGAGGGTACGGTCGGCGAGGCCCCCGAGCACGTCATCGTCGTGGGTGACGTGGCCGAGGCCGCGCGGGTCACGCCGCGCGACGCCACCCGCGTCGCATATGCCATGCAGACCACGCTCGCCGTCGATGAGGCCGACGAGATCGCGGACGTCCTACGCGACCGCTTCCCGACATTGCGCGGGCCGGGTCGCGACGACATCTGTTACGCCACCACGAATCGCCAGCAGGCGGTCCGTGCCATTGCCGCCGACTGCGACCTCCTGCTGGTCGTGGGTTCGCCTAACTCGTCCAATTCGCTTCGCCTCGTCGAGGTGGCCGGGCGGGAGGGGGTGCCGGCCCGTCTCGTCGATGACGCCGGGAAGGTCGACCTCCGCCTGCTCGCAGGTGCGGCACGGATCGGTGTGACCGCCGGTGCGTCCGCGCCATCTCACCTCGTCGACTCACTGGTCTCTGCAATCGGCGGCCTCGGAACGTTTGCCGTCCGTGAGCCATCCGCTCCACCCGAGAATTTCCATTTCACATTGCCCAAGGAGGTGAGCTGACAGATGGCGATGCCCCTACGGCAGAGCATCCGGCTCGGCACCTATCTGTTGAAGCAGAAGGCTCTCAGGCGGGACAAGTTCCCGTTGTTGGTGGAGCTCGAGCCGCTTTACGCCTGCAATCTCAAGTGCTCCGGATGCGGCAAGATCGCCCAGCCAGCGTCGCTACTCAAGCAGCGCATGCCGGTCGAGCAGGCGATCGGCGCGATCGAGGAGAGCGGTGCGCCGATGGTCTCCATCGCCGGCGGCGAGCCATTGATGCACCCGCAGATCGACGAGATCGTCCGGCAGCTGCTCGACCGGAACAAGATCGTGTTCCTGTGTACGAACGCGCTGCTCATGCCCAAGCACATCCACAAGTTCAAGCCGCATCGCAACTTCTCGTGGATGATACACATCGACGGGCTCGAGGATCGCCACGACGAGTCGGTGAACCAGAAGGGCGGTTTCCAGGGCGCGGTCGACGCGATCAAGATGGCGCAAAAGGCCGGCTTCCGGGTGATGACGAACACGACATTCTTCAACACCGACACCGCGCATGACGTCATCGGCGTCCTCGACTTCCTGAACGACGTCGTCAAGGTCGACAACATGCAGATCTCCCCCGGGTACGCCTACGAGAAGGCGCCCGACCAGGAGCACTGGCTGGGTGTCGAGGAGACGCGGGAGCTGTTCCGCAAGGCGTTCGCGGACGGCCGCCGCAAGAAGTGGCGGCTGAACCACTCGCCGCTGTTCCTCGACTTCCTGGAGGGCAAGCGGGACTTCGCCTGCACCGCGTGGGGCATCCCGTCCTACTCGCTCCTGGGCTGGCAGAGGCCGTGCTACCTGCTCGACGACGGCTACGCCAAGACGTACAAGGAGCTGATCGAAGAGACCGACTGGGACGCGTTCGGCCGCGGCAAGGACCCGCGCTGCGCCAACTGCATGGCGCACTGCGGCTACGAGCCCACCGCGGTCATCGCGACACTCGGTTCGCTCAAGGAGACCGTGCGCGCGGCCGTTGGCGGGTGAGGTAATCATGTCGCTGCTGGATGAGATCGCCGGGCCAGCCGACGTACGCGCGCTGCCCGAATCGGCACTGCCGGCGCTCGCGGCCGAAATCCGTGAGCGGCTGGTCGAGGCGGTCTGCCGTACCGGCGGCCACCTCGGCCCGAACCTGGGCGTGGTCGAGCTGACCATCGCTCTGCACCGGGTGTTCGAGTCACCGCGCGACACGATCGTGTGGGACACGGGGCACCAGTCGTACGTACACAAGATGCTCACCGGCCGGCACGGTCGGTTCGACCGGCTGCGCCAGGCCGGTGGCCTTTCCGGCTACCCGCAGCGGGCCGAGAGCGAGCACGACCACGTCGAGAACTCGCACGCCTCCACCTCGCTGTCGTACGTGGACGGTCTGGCCAAGGCGTACGCGCTGCGGGGCGAGACCGACCGTACGGTGGTCGGCGTCGTCGGCGACGGTGCGCTCACCGGCGGCATGTGCTGGGAGGCGCTGAACAACATCGCCGCGGCGCCGGAGCGACCGGTGGTCATCGTCCTGAACGACAACGGCCGCTCCTACTCTCCGACGGCCGGCGCGCTCGCAACCCATCTCGCGGCGCTGCGGGCCGGCGACGGCACCTCGATGCTGTCGCTGTTCGAGCAGCTCGGGATGGCCTACCTCGGCCCGGTCGACGGCCACGACACGATCGCGGTCGAGGCCGCGCTGCGCAAGGCCCGGGAGACCGGCATACCGACGGTCGTGCACTGCGTGACCACGAAGGGGCTGGGTTACCTGGCCGCGGAGACCGACGAGGCCGATCGCATGCACTCGATCGGACCGGTCCCGGCACCCGACGCGGTGCGCCGGCCGACGTGGACCGATGTGTTCGCGGCCGAGATGCTCGAGGTCGGTGCATCCCGGCCCGATGTCGTGGCGTTGTCGGCCGCGATGTTCGGTCCGACCGGCCTGCAGGCGTTCGCATCGGCGTACCCGTCCCGCGCTTTTGACGTTGGCATCGCCGAACAGCACGCGGTGACCTCCGCCGCCGGTCTGGCCATGGGTGGCATGCATCCGGTCGTCGCCGTCTATTCCACGTTCCTCAACCGTGCGTTCGACCAGACGCTGATGGACGTTGCCCTGCACGGGCTGCCGGTGACGTTCGTCCTCGACCGGGCCGGCATCACCGGCACCGACGGGCCGTCACACCACGGCATGTGGGATCTGACACTGCTCGGCATCGTGCCGGGCATGCGGGTCGCCGCGCCGCGCGACGCCGGTACGCTGCGCGCCGAGTTGCAGGAGGCGGTCGCCTGGTCGGACGGGCCGACCGCGCTCCGCTTCCCGAAGGCCGACGTCGCCCCGGACGTG
>DATCXD010000210.1:0-3987 GCA_036566005.1 Micromonosporaceae bacterium
CGGCTACCGCTATCACGACGGGCAGCCGTCGCTGATCGAAGGCCTGCTGTCGCGGGGTGACCGCCGCGTCGGCGCGGTCATCCGGCGCGTGTGGGACGACGGCGGCCGGTTCGACGGTTGGTCGGAGCATTTCTCGTTCCAGCGGTGGGTGGACGCGGCCGCGGCCGAACTGCCGCGTTTCGGCGTCGACCTCGACTGGTTCACCACGCGTGAGCGTTCCGAACTGGAAGTGCTGCCGTGGGACCACCTGGACTCCGGTCTCGACAAGGACTGGCTGTGGAAGGACTGGCAGGACTCGGTGGCCGAGTTCGAGCAGGACGACTGCCGCTGGACGCCGTGCTTCGACTGCGGCGTCTGCCCGAGCATGGACACCGAGATCCAGATCGGCCCGACCGGCCGGAAGCTGTTGCCGCTCACCCCGGTCGGGGGTCTGCGCGTTCCGGCCTGATCGTGCGGCCAGCCGTGCGATTCGGTTGTGCGATTCGGCCGTGCGATTCAGCCGTTCGCCGATGGCGTAGTCGGTTCGCGGGCAGCGAACCAGCCTTGTGATGTGTTTGCGGCCCGTGGTCGGCTCGCGCTATGCGAATCACGATCATCGGGGGTACGGAGTTCATCGGTCGCCGTACGGTCGAGGTGCTGACCGAACGCGGCGACGACGTGATGGTCGTCCATCGCGGGAAGACGGAGCCGGCCGACCTGCCGCCGTGTGAACACGTCCACGTCGAGCGGGCCGCCTTCGCCAGTGTCGCGGCCGACGTGACCGCGTTCCGGCCGGACGCGATCGTCGACACGATCGCCAGCAGTGCCGCCGACCGGGACGCCGTGCTGCCACACCTGCCGGACGTACCGCTGGCCGTGCTGTCCAGCATGGACGCATACCGATTCTTCGAACTGCTGCACGCCGATGATGACACGCCGCTACTGGTACCGATCGACGAGTCCGGCGAGCTGCGGCGCGGGCGGTATCCGTACGCCGGCCGGGACATCGGCGAGGACGACTACGAGAAGCTGGACGTCGAGCCGGCGTATCTCGAACGAGGCGCGTCGGTGTTGCGGCTCGGCATGGTCTACGGGCCACGCGACCCCCAGACGCGCGAGGAGTTCGTGCTACGGCGAGTCCGGGCCGGTCGGGACCGCATCCCGATCGGGCCGGCGGCGACGATCTTCACCCGGATCCATGTGGACGACGTCGCGGACGCGATCCTCGCTGTGATCGACCGGCCCGATGTCGCCGCCGGTCACGTGTTCAACATCGGTGAATCCGGCTCATATTCGATGCGCGGATGGATGCGACTCATCCTCGCGGCCGCCGAACACGACGCCGAACTCGTGCGGGTCGCCGACGATGCGGTCCCGATCGACATGCGATTGACGGGCGCCCTCTCGCAGCACTTCATCACGTCGAGCGCCAAAGCGATGTCCGTCCTGGACTGGACACCTCGGCCGACCGCGGCGGCCGTCGCTTCCTCCGTACGGTGGCATCTGGCACATCCGCCCGCGGCGCGCGACGCGCCCGACTTCGCCGCGGATGACGCGGCGCTCGCGTCGGTCGGATAGCACGACGAGGGGCCCGCCGAAGCGGACCCCTCGTGGTTCGGACGTATCCCGGATTGGGTTACCTAAATACGTCTGCGGCGATATCCGCCGCCCGAGACGAGGGCGACGCCGATCGCGGCCAGGATGACCTGGATGAGTAGCTGGATCCAGTCGATGCCGCTCGTGTGCCGGACGCCGAGCGCGCCGGCGATCAGCGTGCCGATGAAGGCGGCGACGATGCCGACGAGGATCGTCGCGAGCATGCCGATGTTCTGGCGGCCGGGCAGAACCAGGCGACCCAGGGCACCGATGACGGCGCCAACGATGATGCCGATGATGATGCCTGCAACGGTCAGATGCACGGTCGTCACCTTTCGCTTTTGGGGGAACGTCTACTCGTTGGGGTGGAACAACTTCGGCGAATAGATGCCCCTCAGCATGCATCGCTAAACCTTCGTCCGGTCAAGCCATTAGGCGTCGGCGGGCCCGATCCATGTCGGCGTCCGTGAGGCCGCCGCGGAGCAGCAACGACACCGGGTCGAGCGATCCCACGACGTCGGCGATCGCGTCGACGGACGTGGTTCCGGCCCGTTGGTAGATAGCTTCGATGCCGGTCGTGTCGTCGTGCATGCCGAGCGCCGCGCGCAATGCCACGACCCGGTCGCCGTCACTCGCCCGGTAGTCCTCGACGATGTCCGCGATGCCCACGCCGGCCAGGGACAACAAGACCATCGAGACCAGTCCGGTACGGTCTCGACCGCGGCCACAATGGAGCAACACGCCGCCAGCCGGAGCGTCGGCGAACGCGCGGACCGCCGCGGCTATGCGATCCGGGAAGCGGTCGAGAAATGACGCGTAATAGAGCACGGTGCCCCAGTGTCCATTGGCCCGCAGCGGTGCCCAGAAGTCCTCGTCATCCGTACCGTCGATCGGCACGTGGATCTCGGTGAGGCCGGCGGGGCGAGGTGCCGCGTCGGCCTCGCGCTCATGCGTCTCCATCAGGTCGACGATCGTGGTCACGCCGTGGTCGCGGACCGCGCGCCAACCGGACTCGGTCAGACCGGACGGCGCGTCGGCGCGGACGAGGGCACCCCACCGTGTCGTCCGGTCGTCGATCGTTCGCAGGCCGCCCAGGTCGCGGACGTTGTAGCAGCCGTCCCAGTCGAGATCGCGCTCGCTTGTCACGGTCGGCACCTCCGTGGACTTGCCGTGGACCTTGGTGCGAATGCGGGGTCATCGCACCTGCCTCGCACCAAGATCGGGCTGGGCTTAAAGCAAAGCACGCTCGCCGTGCGCGTCCGGCGTCAGGCCGGTCGCGGTTGCCGGGTCGCGTTTGCCGGGTCCTCGGCGAATCGTGGCGCCCCGATGCGCGAGGATGGAACGAACCGGACGGTAACAACGTGCCGCCCGGCAACCCAGGAGAGTGTGTCATCAGCAAGCGCAATCAGCCGGAGGGCGGTCAGGCGCCGATCGTGCAGCGGGTACGGATCCGCTACGCGAAGCGTGGACCGTTGCGATTCACGTCACACCGTGACTTCGCGCGCGCGTTCGAGCGGGCGATCCGTCGGGCCGGCGTGCCGATCGCGTACTCCCAGGGGTTCACGCCCCACCCCAAGATCTCGTACGCCAGTGCGGCACCGACCGGCGTCGCGAGCGAGGCGGAATACCTCGAGATCGGGTTGCAGGCGCCGGTCGACCCGGACGAGTTGCGATGCGCCCTGGACGCCGCGCTGCCACCGGGGTTGGACATTCTCGACGCCGTGGCGGCCCATAGCGGCAACCTGGCCGAGCGGGTGGACGCCTCCCACTGGCTGGTGGAGCTGCCCGGCCTGGATGCGGGGACGCTCCGCGACGCCGTCCAGCGCTTCCTCGACGCCCCGGAAGTGCCGGTTGAGCGGATGACAAAACAGGGCATGCGAGCCTTCGACGCCCGGGCGGCGGTGGTGTCGATGTCGGTCCGGCCGGACCCCACCGGCCCGGCGACACCCGGTTCGTCAGCGCCTTCCGAGGTCAGCCGCGATGAGTGTGCGATACTTGAGCTAGTCGTACGGTTGGCGTCACCGACCGTACGGCCCGATGACGTTCTGTCCGGCCTGCGTGTGGTGGCCGCTCTGGAACCGCCGGCGCCCGCCCGGGCAGTCCGGCTGGCGCAGGGCTCGCTCACCGCAACGGGTGAGTTCGTCGATCCGCTGGCTGCAGATCGCGACGGATCACGTGCTGGAACGCTCACCGGAGCTCCGCCAAACGCGGCGGAGTAGGCAGACTTCGCCTGCCCGCAACCGTGGGCAAGCGGGAATCATGGGACCGCCCGTGTGGCTTGCGTTCAATCGCGCCCGGGCGGCCAGAACTGGAGAACGTGCGAATGCTCGACAACGAGCCGCAGAACGGACCGGCCGAAGCGGCCACCAATTCCGGCACATCGGCCACGGCCGACGAGAACTCAATCCCAGC
>DATCXD010000237.1:0-9830 GCA_036566005.1 Micromonosporaceae bacterium
GGCAGCTTCGACGCATACTGCGTCGCTGGCGCCAGGCCGACGATCTCCAACAATTCGTGCACTCGTCGCACGGCATCCCGCGCCGATAGGCCGAGGATGTTCTGGCCCGGCCGCATCACCGTGTATTCCACCGTGTGCAACGGATTCAGCGCGCCGTACGGGTCCTGGAACACCATCTGCACGCGGCGGTGATAGGTGCGAAGGCCGCCGGAGCGCAGCGCGTTGACCTCGATGTCGCCGAAGCGGATCGTCCCGCTCGTCGGCCGCTCCGATCCGGTGATGAGTTTGGCCAACGTACTCTTGCCGCTGCCACTCGCACCGACGAGCCCGATGGCCGCACCCGGGTCGATCACGAACGAGACGTCGTCGACCGCGGTGACCGTCGCGCGACGTCCCTGACCGCGCGCCTTGTAGATCTTCGTCGCATGCGCGATGGTCAGCGCCGGCACATTCGAGTGGCGGGTTGGCGGTGGGGTTGGCGTGGACGACGCCGGTCCGGTCGGGTCAGTGGACATCGCGCACCTCCGCGCCATCCGTCGGGCCGTCCGCAGGGCCGTTTGCCTCGGCGTCCGCCGACGTCTGGGCCGTCGGTTGCCGTACCGTGGCTCGGGCACCAGCACCAGCACCGGCGTCGCGAGCCCGCACGTGGCAGGCGGCCATGCCATTGCCCAAGGCCGTCAGCGGCGGATCCTCGTCGCGGCAGATGTCTTCCGCGAGTGGACAACGTGGCGTGAATGGGCATCCGGCGAGCGACAGCGAGAGGTCGGGCGGGGTGCCGGGAATGCCACCGAGGTGGATCTCTTCGGCCCGCGGATCGGCATAACAACGCAGGAGCGCCTCGGTGTAGGGATGGTGGGCGCCGGTGCCGAGCGAGCGCGACGGTTGATCCTCGACGATCTCGCCGGCATACATGACCATCACCCGGTCGGTCGCTTCGAGCACGACACCGAGATCGTGGCTGATCAGGATCGCGGTGAAGCCGTCTTCGCGCTGCAGATCCTTGATGGTCTGCATGACCGCCTTCTGCACGATGACGTCCAGCGCGGTGGTGGGCTCGTCGAAAATGATCATCCTGGGTTGAAGCGACAGCGCGAGCGCGATCGACACTCGCTGCCGCATCCCACCGGAGAGCTCGTGCGGATAGCGATCGAGCAACGACGCGTCCAGTTGCACCTTGTCAAGCAGCTCGGCACCGCGGTGTCGAATCTCGGCGCGGCCCCAGTGTTCGCCCTCGACCTTGTGCGCCTTGAGGATGTCACCGAAGTGATGGCCGATGGTACGCACCGGGTTGAGTGCGTTCATGCCGCTCTGCAGCACAAGCGCGAATCCGCCGCGCCGCTGCCGACGCAGGTCTTCGCCGCCGAGCAGCGAAATGTCCTTGTCATCGAAGACGATTTCGCCGGACTCGAGCTTGGCCGGCGGACGCAGCATGCGCGTGAGGGCGAAGCCGAGCGTCGACTTGCCACACCCGGATTCGCCGACCAGACCGACGAATTCGCCCGGTCGCAATGTCACGTTGACGTCGCGCACCGACCAGATGCGCACGCCGCGTGCCGGCTCGTAGACGACGTTGACGCCTTTCGCCGCGAGCAGCGGGGAGGCGCTCGTGTCACGCGTGAGCGGCGGCGCTTCGCCGGTTGCGTGCGCCGGCTGCGAGTCGCTCGGCCGTTGCGAGCGTTGCGGTGCCGCCATCACTTCTCCCTCAGTCTCGGGTTGGACAGCGCATCGACGCCGAAGTTGACGAGGGTGAAGGCGGTAGCGAGCAACGCGATCGCGAGACCGGGTGCGAACACCAGCAGCCACTGGCCGGTCAGCAGCGAATTCTGCTGCTGGGCGTAGTAGAGGATGGTGCCCCAGCTGACCGCGTTGGGATCGCCGAGGCCGAGGAACTCGAGGCTCGCCTCAGCCATGACGGCCGCCGTAGCCGCGGCGAAGAAGCTCGCGGCGACCAGCGACGTCATGTTAGGCAGGATTTCCCGGAACACGACGCGGTAGAGCCGCTCGCCGGAGAACTGCGCCGACGTGATGAAGTCGCGCGTGCGCAGGGTGGCGGCCTGGCTGCGGATCACCCGAGCGCCGGTCGCCCAACTTGTGAACGCGACGACGAGGATGATCGTCCAAACCGAACGACTCTGCAGGTACGCCGCCAGGATGATCATGAGCGGCAGACCGGGGATGACGAGCACCAGGTTCGTGAGGAAGCTGAGGCCCTCGTCGACCGGGCCCGGCCGGTAGCCGGCGATAAGTCCGAGCGTGACGGCGACAACCGTGGCAACGGCTCCGGACACGAGACCGACCAGCAGCGAGATCCGGGCGCCGTACACCATCTGGGCGAACACGTCCTGGCCGTTGCCGGTCGTACCGAACCAGTTCGTACCATTCGGGTTCTGGTACGGCTGGAACGTCGTGGCGGTTGGCGACTGATGGGCGATCAGTGGAGCGAAGATCGCGATCAGGATCATCAGCACGATGATGGTGAGCCCGATGCGAGCCTTGCCGTTGCTCCACAGCGTCCGAAGCGCGCGACCGATGAATCGCAAGGGGCCGGGCACCCGGCTCTCGCCGCCGACCGCCAGTGCCGCGGTGGCACCGGGTACCTCCGGTGGTGGGGTCGGGGTAGTGGTCAGAACACTCATCGGCGCACCCTCGGATCGAGTCGTACGTAGAGCAGGTCGACGATGAAGATCGCGACGAGCATGCTCACCGTGATGACGAGGAAGAGGGCCTGCATCAACGGAAAGTCGTGGTTGGACACCGCGATGTAGAGCAGGTTCCCGAGGCCCGGATAGCTGAAGACGCCCTCGACGAGGATCGAGCCGCCGACCACCGCGCCGAGCGAGAGCCCGAACGCGGTTACGTTAGGTAGCAATGCATTGCGGGCGGCGTACAGCAACGCGACCGTACGCGAACGCAGTCCATTCGCCTCCGCGAACGTCACGTAGTCCTCGCCGAGCGTGTTGATCATGTTGTTCCGCATGCCGAACACCCAGCCGGACAAGCTCGTGACTGCCAGTGTCGCGGCGGGCAGGATGCTGTGCACGATCGCGTCCCGAAGGAATGGCCAGGTGAACGACGGCGTCGCGCCCTCGTTGTAACCACCCTTGAGCGGGAACACGCCGAACTTGAACGCGAGGAGGTAGAGCAGCAACAGGCCGAGCCAGAACGGCGGGAAGGCGGCGAAAAACGTGGCGCCGATCGTGACCGTCGAGTCGACGGCCTTGCCGCGCCGCCAGCCGGCGTACACGCCGAGCAACGTGCCGATGATGAACGCGATGATCGTTGTGCTGCCGACCAGGAGGATCGTCCAGGGCAGCGCCTTGCCGATCGTGTGGGTGACCGTCTCGGTCGGGAACGAGTAGGACCGGCCGAAGTTGAGCGTGAAGGTGTTCTTCCAGTACTGCCCGTACTGGCTGAACACGTTGGAATGCGGGACGCCGAGTTGCACCTCGATCGCATGGCGCTGCGCGTTCGTGATGGCCTGCCCGGTCGACGCGATCTTGGCAAGAGCCACGTCGACCGGGGATCCGGGCATCAGCCTGGGCAGCGCGAAGTTCAGCGTGATCGCGGCCCAGAGCGTGATGACGAACAGCGCCACCTTCCGCAGGACGTAGCGCATGGCCGGGACCTACGAGACTGACTTCAGGTGTGTCGCCACCACGAGCATGGCGTTGGTGTAGTTGGTCGGTAGCGTGTACGGATCCTGCGCGGACGGCCAGCCGGTGAAGTGGTTGTCACGGAACAGGCCCCAGCTGCCGCCGTAGTAGAGCAGAACCACCGGCACCTGGTTGTACATGACCTGCTCGAGCGCGAACGTCGCCTTCTGCGCAGACGACGGGTCGGTGGCGCCGGCGAGTGTGCCCAGTGCCTGGTCGACAGCCGGGTCCTTGAAGCGCTCGAAGTTGTTGACGGTCGGCGTCTTCACCGGAGTCGCGAACGAGCTGTTGAGCCCATTGTTGAAGTCGGTGTACGGGTCGCCCGAGCCACCGAAGCCACCCATCGCGGCGTCGAACGTGCCGCCCTGAGTGGCCGTCGCATACTGCGCGTACTGCGGCAGGTCGAGCGAGACCTTGATGCCGGCCTGACCGAGTTCGGTGGCGACCTCCTTGGCCGCGGCGACCCAGTCGCTGAAGTTGCCCGGCAGCACGATCGTCATGGTGGCCTGCTTGCCGTTGGAGCCGACCAGCTTGCCGCCGGTGAGGTGATAGCCGGCGGCCGCGAAGTCCTGCTGCGCCTGCGAGCTGCTCTGCGTGATGAGGCCGCTGTTGGGAATGCTCGGGTCGAGCCACTTCTGCAGGTTGGGCAGGATGAGGCCGGACATACTGGCCTGGTCGAGGTAGCCGTTGACCGCCTTCTGCGCGATCGTCGTCCGGTTCAACGACTCCGAGACACCCTTACGGAAGCTCGCGTTGTCGTACGGCGCCTTCGTGAGGTTGAGGAACAGCCCGATCGTGCCGCCCGGCGGGAACCAGTACGTGTTATGCGCCGAGTCGCGGTTGACGTACGTGTTCTTCACGTCGGGGATGAACGTGTAGGCCCAGTCGAACTTGCCGCTGGTCACGTCGAGTTGGTTCGTCGTCTGGTTGCTGGCCTGCGCGGGGAACGCGACCTCGGATGGCGAGACCTTGTTGGCCTGCCAGTAATTCGGGTTCTTCTTGAGCTTGTACTGGGTCGGCGCGAACGTGTCGAGCGTGAATGGACCGGTCACGACCGGCTTCGTGTCGGTGTACTTGACCGGGTCGGCGACCGACGACCACACGTGCGCCGGCACGATCGGCACCTGGGCCACCTGGGCGGCGAAGGGCACGTTCGGCTGCTTGAACGTCACGGTGAACGTGTTGCCCGCCCCACTGACGCTCGCGACCTGCGCCCAGATGCCCCGAGTGTCGAGCGCGGGGAACTTCTTGAGCAGATTGAAGGTGAACGTGACGTCGGTGACGGAGAAGGCCTGACCGTCGCTCCATTTCACGTTCGGACGCAGCGTGTAGACGAGGGTCGTGGGATTCGTGAACTTGTAGCCGGTTGCGAGGAACGGCGTGTAGGTGCCGTCGATGGGGCTCGGAATCTCGAGCGGCTCATACATGAGGAACTGGCCGTGCAATGCCGTACTGGCGAACGGGTTGAAGTTCTCGACCAGGGTGGGGTTGCCCGCGTCGCCCTGGATCGTCAGTGTGCCGCCGGTGCCGGCGGACGAGCTGGATTTCACGTCCGAGCCGCCGCAGGCGGCGGTCCCGAACAGTGCCACGGCTGCGGCCGCGGTGCACAACAAGGTCGGTGTGCGACGTCTCATCGTGTCTCCTTGGGTCGGTCCGGTTGATCCGACGACCGCTGCTGCGGCGTCCCGGGAGTCGACCGAACGGGGCGCAACCGGATACGCGCCACGCCCGGCATGGGGAGTGGGTAGTCGAAACGGAGCGTGGTCTGGCCGGACTCCGTCGCCGACGCGGGCTCGGTAGTGCGAATCGGTTCGGTCGCGAGCGCATCGGCCGCGCGCAAGTGCGACCACAGCTGTTCGTCCGGCCAGATGGTGTCGGTCGGGCACGCGGCGGCGATATTCGAATGGTTGACGTCGATCCGGGAGATGGTCATGTCGTAGGCGATGGCCGGATCGACTCCGCCGACCTCCAGCCGGACGTTGCGGTCCAGCCGTGAGTCGCCGGACATGACGGCCGCGTTGATCGTGCCGTTCCAGGTAAGGACGTCGATCGTGCCGTCGTCGTGACGGGTGGCCGAGCACTGCAGGAGAACCGCCGCGCCGTCACCGTCCACCGTGTGGGCGAGCATGTGGTCGCCTTGATGCGCGGCGAGATGCGCCGCCCAATAGCGCGGTTTCGCGAGGTTGCCCACCGCCAACAGGCCGAAACCGTTGTGGAACAACCGGTCCGGCCGGCCGAGCTCCTCGAAGTGGTCGCTGGCCACCCAGTACGCGAGCGCGTCGGGATGATGCTGGCCGAGGGCGTACCCGCTCAGGACGAACGGGGCGCCGAAGGCGGTGTCGTGAATCGGGCCGAAGTGCGTGGAGCCGACTCCCCACTCGGTCCACCACACCGGCGTTGACTCGAAGCCGTGTCGGGCGAGTGCCGGCCGCACGTCCAGCGGCAGGTTGCCGTATGTGTGGCTGGTGACGAAGTCGAGCGGCGCCCCGGCGTGCTCGGCGTAGGCGGCGAGGCGTTCGACCCATTCGGCCGCGGCCGTCGACGGGCCACCGACCGCGAGTCTCGGATCAACCGCCTTCAGCGCGCGCGCCGATTCCTCGTACAGGCGCAGATACTCGTCGATCGTCCCGGTCCAGAACACGACGAGATTCGGTTCGTTCCAGACCTCGAACGACCATTGCGTGACTTCGTCGATGCCGTACCGGTCAATGAGGTGTTCGGCGAACGCCGTGATCAGCGCACGCCACTGCGACCAGTCGGCCGGTGGCGAGATGATCCCGCGATAGGTGAAGACCGTCTGCCCCGGATCGCGCGCGAGCGCGGCCGGCATGAACGAAAGCTCGACGACCGGCCGGATCCCGATGTCGAGCAGTTGGTCGTAGATCGCGTCGACGCGCTCGAAGTTGTAGGTCACCGTGCCGTCGTCGGCGACCCGAACCACGTCGTTGTCATCGTGCAGGATCGCGTGGGCGCGGACACGTTCCACTCCGAGGTCGTCGTGGACCCGCCGCAGCGCGGTCGCGAACTCGTCGGCGACCCATTTCTGGTCGCCGTCGAGGAGCAGTTGTGACAGCCGTTCCGCGCCGATCATTTCCCAGACCCGGCGGAGGTGGCCGACAACGTGCGCGGCGTTGACGTTGACCGCCACGACGGGCGTCTGGGCCGAGCCATGGGTACGGCGGTCCGACGTGTCGACGGAGACCGGCTCCGACCAGGTCCACACCGGATAGTCGGCGCCGAGGACGGCCCCGACACGGTAGGTGTACGTGGTCGCGTCGCGTAGACCGGTGTCGGCGAACGTGGTTTGCGGAACGGCCGGCACGTCGGAGCCGCCGTGGTCGACGATGACCGCATCCCGTCCAGCGTGGCTACGTTCGATGACATAGCCGGCCGCCCGCGCGACGGGCTCCCAGGAAAGTCGTACGTGTCCCGTGGCCGCCGCGGCGGTCAGACCGGTCGGTGCGGGTAGCCGGGTGGCTTCATCCGCGCCGACCGTGTCGGTCAGCCGCTGGTAGATGCGGGCCTCGAAGTCGGTACGCGCGTCGGCCGACGTCATCGAACCGGCCCAACTTCGGGGCGCGAGATCGTGGTAGGCGCCATGATGGCCGCGCGGGCCAACAGCGCTACAGGGCCTCGTTTCCGCATTTGCGACTCCTTGAGGATCCGGTCGGCGGTGAACGGAGCATCTGCCGGTGAACGGGTGTCCTGACGGGCCCACGCACCGCTAGGGGACGGAGGTGCAACCACAGCTTTCGCGTATGTCGACCCGCACTGGCATCTCGACCAGCCGGGCCGGGAGCGCCGAATCGGCCAGGCGCTCCTCGAGCATGGTCACGGCCTTCTCGCCCAGTTGACGCATTGGCTGCGCGACCGTGGTGAGGGCGGGCCGTACGTGCTGGCCCAGTTGGATACCGTCAAAGCCGGTCACCGCCACGTCCTGCGGAACCCGCAACCCGACCTCGGCCAATGCGGTCAACGCCCCCAACGCGGTCTGGTCGTTGGCACACACCAACGCACGAGGACGGTGCCCGTCAGCCAGAAGTTGAGCGACCGCCCGCCGGCCGCCCGCGGTGGTGAAGTCGCCGGAAGCGTGGGGACGTTGCGCGACCGTCAGTCCCCGTTCGGCCAGGGCGGCCTGGAAACCGTCGAAGCGGGCCGCGGAGTCGGGCGAGTCCGGCCCGGCTACGAACCACAGGTCGGTATAGCCGTGCACATCCACCAGATGCCCGGTCACCTCGCGAGCACCGGCCCGGTTGGCCACCACGAGGTGGTCGACGACCCGCGCGACCTCATCCGACGTACGCGGCCCGGCCAGCATCACCACCGGGATGCGGCCGGCGATCCGTTCCAGGTCTGGTGCCGGCACGGTCCGGGCCAGCACGACCAAGCCGTCGCACCGACCAGCGACGGTCGTTACGAGATCGACGTCGTCGGTTTCGTGAGACGCCGCGATGAGTAGCGCATATCCCCGGCGGCGGGCCGCCCGTTCCATACCCCGAATGATTTCGTCGTACCAGAACATCGCGTCCGACTCGGTGTCCTGATCGCCGACCAGGTCCGGGAAGCACAATCCGAGCACGCCGGTGCGCCTCGCGGCCAGGTCGCGGGCGGCGCCGCTAGGCACGTAGCCCAACTCGGCCACGGCCGTGAACACCCGGTCCCGATACTCCGGGCGGACTCGATCGTTGCCCGATAGGACCCGGGACACGGTCGCGGTCGAGACCCGGGCGTGCTGCGCAACCTCATACACCGTGGGCACGGAACGCACAGCGGCTGCCTCCCGACTCGTGTGTATGCGCTTACTGTATGCGCGTACACGACGGAGTATGTCGAAGGTGAACGGCGATGTAAAGACCCGTGAATACCCACCCGATCCGCCCGGCGGGTCCGTGACACACGAACGAGCGGCGAGGAGCCGAGCCCGGTGGGTCGGGGCCTCGCACTGCTTCTCGATGGCCATGGGTACGGGGGTCCGACGTGTCGACGAAGGCGGGCTCCGACCATGTCCAGACCGGACAGTTGGCACGATCGTGTCGGCCAACCACTCCGGGCGTACTCCCGACGAGTGCTGCCGGGGTTCGCACGAGCCTAGACGCAATGCAGCCGCACGATTACGGAGTGTCGTACGTGGTCGGTGGGTGACGCGGCTACGACACTTTACGGTTTCGGTGGGTTACAGGGTCGGTCTGGCTGCGCGTTGGTCTGGGCCACGGTCCACTTGCCCGCCGTGTTTCGGTTCAGCAACATGAGGACTGCGTACGCGCCGACCGCGTCGTTCGGATAGGCCGGGTGAGGCGGGTGGCTGGTCGCGTCGAGGGTCGGCGCGGACGGCTTCGGCGACGGTCCGGCCTCAGTCCCGGAGATCACGGTCCTCCAGGTGTGCGGATCGAAGCAGAACGTCACCGACGCGATCCGTTCGCTCGCATCGACGAACTGGACGACCGGACTCCACCATATCGGCTTGCCGATGGCGATGACGTGTTGATCGACGGAACTCTGGATGATGGCCTGAAGACCAGCGGCGTTGCCGCCGCCCAGGCGGATGAAGTCCGGATTGTTCGGGTCGCCGTTGTTGTAGGCCGTCACGTACTCGGTCATGAAGTTCTTGTAGGTCGCGATGATCTGTGTGGCGCCCTGGCTTGCCGCCACCGTTGGCGCCGCCACCACTGTCTCGGCGTCGGGCGCGCTGCTCGATGAGCAGCCGGCCACGCCGATCAGGCTGAGGGCAACCGATACTATGGTCACCCGGGTACGTCGGCGTACATGCGGCCGCAACGCGCTCTCCTCCGTGACAAAACGTGCAGTGCAAGCTAACAGATCAAGCTGGCAAGGCAACCGGCTTGGCAAACGGGACGCCCAATGATGGCGTGTCCATGACAGTCGGGCTTGGTGCGGCTGTCAACCCCCACGTTCGCCCCGATCGATACGGACAGTGATGCGAACCACTCTGGACGATTACGAACGGCGCATGTGGCGCGGGCGAGCCCAAGCTTACGTCCTCAGCTTCGCTACGCTCGGTGCCTATCCCGTGCACGCATTGCTCGATGCGGCAGGAGTCGGAACCGGCAGCGCCGTGCTGGACGTCGGCACCGGTCCGGGCACCGTCGCACGCGCCGCCGTGGCTCGTCACGCGCGGGTGACCGCCGTCGACGCGGAGCCGAGCATGATCGAAGTCGC
>DATCXD010000240.1:0-2308 GCA_036566005.1 Micromonosporaceae bacterium
GCGCGCCGCGCCTCGGTGTAGAGCCGGCCGGGGTCGGCCCACCCGTCGTCGACTGCCGCGGACAGGGCCCGACGTGCGACCGGGTGCAGCGGGGCAGCGGTCGCCGCGTCGAGATACGCGCGCGTCGCGATGTCATTGCGCGCCGTGGGTGCCACCCCCCGACGGTATCGTCACCCTCGGTGGCCAAGCGCGCCGGCAGGCGATTGCGGCCACCCCACGCCAGGGCGGCCGACCTTGGTCGAGTAGATTGCGAGCGTCGAGGACGCCCGGCCACGCACTGCGTTGGCGGCGGCACTGCGAAGGAGGCACCACCAGGTGGTCGCAAGGGATTCCGCACCGAAATCGGCCACGAATTCGGGCGTCCAGCGGTCGACTCGGCCGCTGCGGCGTGGACGGCTCGTTGCTCTGATCGCGCTCGCCGTGACGACGGGCTTTGCCCTGTCCGGCTGCTCGCTCAACCATGCGTTTTCCTTCGGCTGGCCGCAGGGGATCACCGTGCAGGCCCGTCGGATGCATGGTCTGTGGATCGGCTCCACGATCGCGGCGCTCACCGTCGGTGTCATCGTCTGGGGCCTGATCTTCTGGTGCATCATCGTCTACCGGAAGCGGAAGACCGACACCGAGCTGCCGCTGCAGACCCGCTACAACCTGCCGATCGAACTCGTCTACACGGTGATCCCGTTCTTGATCATCGCCGTGCTGTTCTTCTACACCGCGCGCGACGAGACATACGTTGACAAGATCAGCAAGAATCCGAACGTGACGGTCGACGTGACCGCGTTCAAGTGGAACTGGCAGTTCACGTACGAAGGCAGCCAGAACGTCGACCCGTCGGGCCAGCAGGTCACCACGATCGGCGACAGCGGCTACATCCCGGTCCTGGTCGTGCCGACCGGTGAATCCATTCTGATCAAGGAGCACTCGCAGGACGTCATCCACTCGTTCTGGGTGCCGGCGCTGCTGTTCAAGCGCGACGTGTTCCCGGGCAACGTGGTCAACCAGTTCGAGGTCACGATCGACAAGACCGGCTCGTACGTGGGCCGCTGCGCCGAGCTGTGCGGCACGTACCACTCGCAGATGAACTTCGAGATGCGGTCGGTCACGCCCGATCAGTACGACCGGTTCCTCGCGGCGAAGCGGACAGGCATGAGCACGCCGCAGGCGCTCCAGTCGATCGGGGAGAAGCCGTACGCGACGACGACGTTCCCGTTCAACACGTCGCCGACGGCGAACACCGCGACACCATGACGTTCGGAGCGAGCCGATGGGACGAGCAGTTAGGGACAGACGATGAAGAGTGAATGGCGGATCTTCGGACTCGTCGCGACGTTCCTGTTCGTCGCGTGCGCGGTCTACGCGTGGTGGTCGTGGGCGTACACGCATCCACACCACGTCGAGTGGGTCGGCGTTGTCGGCCTGGTCCTCGCCGGCCTGCTGTGCCTCATGTGCGGCGGATACTTCTGGTTCGTGTCGAGGCGCATCGACCTGCGCCCCGAGGACCGCTCCGAGGCGGAGATCGCCGACGGCGCCGGAGAGGTGGGCTTCTTCAGCCCGGGCAGCTACTGGCCCATCGGGATCGCGATCTGTGCCGTGATCGCCGGCATCGGCATCGCCTATTGGACGGTCTGGGTGATCATTCTCGGCCTGGTGTTCACGATCGTCGGCGCCGCCGCGCTGGTGTTCGAGTACTACACGGGCGCGCGTCGCGGGGCGCACTGACACTCCGCTCGCATAGCTTGGCGACATCGAAGGCCGGTCCTGCGCGGGCCGGCCTTCCGTGCGTCTCTGGCCTTCGGCTCGTCCGGCCTTCGACGTTCGCTCAGCGATCGGCGACCGAGCCCAGGACCGGCTTCACGTCCAGGATCGGCGTGCCGTCGATCGCTTCGAGATCGCGCACCCGCAACCGGACACCGTCGACGTCGAGCACAGTGACCCGGTGCAGGCCGATCGGATTCGGCCGGTCCGGGGACCGGGTGGCGAACACCCCGGCTCGCGGCCGCGACACGTCGCCACGGGGATGGACCGCGAGCACATCGCGGTCGGCGCGATCGAGCCAGGTCAGCACGATCACGTCGGAGCCGCTTGCCACGCCGGCGAGCGCCGGTGCGAAGGTGCCGTCGAACACGAGCCAAGCCTCCGGCGCACCCTCGTCACCCTGGCAGGGCGCCGCGTCGAGATCGCGCAGCGGCGACTCGACGCGGCCGACCTGTCGCATCACATATGGGTCTGTCACGGCTATGAGCGTACGGCTCGATGCCGGCACGCGGTGGCCGTCAATGCTGCGGCGAAGGCCATCGCCCACCCGTAC
>DATCXD010000268.1:0-2696 GCA_036566005.1 Micromonosporaceae bacterium
CGTCTCCGACCGGCCAGATCTATGCGAGCCACTGCTCGCGGCGCCGCCGACCCAGCAACGTGCTCTGCTCTTTTTCGCCGCCGTCGGCTATCTCCTGCGCACCGCCGAGCCAGGTCACCCGCTCGCCGACTGGTACGCCACGCTCGGCGGCACCCAGCTCGCTAGCGATGGCGACCCGGTCGCGGCACTGGCCGATTTCGTCGACGCGCACCGGGCCGAGATCGCGGCGTTGTGCGCTCGCAAGATCACTCAGACGAACGAAGTCAACCGCGCCGCGTTGCTCCGGCCGGCCTGGGGTCGGGCAGCGGAGATCGCCACGGCCATGGGGCGCCCCGAACTCGCGATCATCGAACTCGGTGCAAGCGCTGGGCTCCTCCTCGGGACCGACCGCTACGCGATTCGCTATCACCGGGGCGCGTCGGAGCGCACGTACGGCGAGGGCGGTCTCATGATCGACTGTGACTTGCGTGGCGACGGCTGGCCCGACCACGCCGCGATGGCGGTGCCGGTGGCGTCCCGTACCGGCGTCGATCTGGAACCGATCGAGCCTGGCGACGCGGACGCCGCGGCCTGGTTGCATGCGTGCGTCTGGCCGGAGCACACCGAGCGCGACGCGCGGCTGGACCTCGCACTCGCGGTGGTGGCGGACCTCGCGCCGAGGATGATCGCGGCCGACATGCGCACTGGGCTGCGGACCGCGCTGGCCGACATCCCGCACGACGTAACGCCGTGCGTCCAGAGCTCGCACGCGATCGTCTACCTGGATGCCGACGGTCGCAGGGAGTTGGTGCGGACGATCGCCTCGCTCGGCAGCGAACGCGACATGATCGTGGTCATGAACGAGCCATCGGCCCTGCACATGTGGACCGCGCCGATTCCGCGGCCGGACGCGAGCGTCACCACGCACATCACGGTCGTCGCGTGGCGCGGCGGCACGGCCACCGTCGAGGTGCTGGCCGAGGGCGACCCGCACGGTCGCTGGCTGCGTTGCGACCCCCAGGGGTACGCCTACGCGCCGCCGGCCCTGTCCGGTGCGAGCGACGTCTGACGACCTCGTGCGTACGGAGTGGACCTGCTGAGATCCTGCATCGACGGTGCAAAATCGAGGGTCGTCCCGCCTGAGGCCCGGGCTTACAGTCACATCGATCACCCGTGTGCCGCCCGCCGACCACGGGCCGTTCAGCACGTGCCCATCGTTTGTGCACGAAGGAGTTGCCATGAGTCGTCTCTTGACGACACACCCCCGCCTGGCTCTGGCCGCGATTGGCATCGCTGTCGCCGCCATCGCGGTGCCGACCGCCGCGTCGGCCAGTGGCCCCGACCACCACAGCGGTTCGCCGGCCGAGGTCAGCCTTTTCCCGAGCGACACCCTCACCGTTCGCGATCACACGCAGCTCACCGGGCGACGCGTCGCGTTGCCGTTGCCGGACTGCACGACGCATCCCACCGACTGCAACACGATCCGCCAGCTCAACACGTTGGACGGTTTCGACATCGATCCGCAGTTGGCGCTGACGTTTGGGCAGGCGGTCGACGCGACCGCCGTTGCCGCGCACACGACCGTGACCGCGGTCGGCCGCGGACACAACACGCCGATCGGCGTCGACCGGGTCGTGTGGGACGCGACGACGAACACCGTGTATGCCCACCCGATCGACCAACTCGCCCCGGATACGACGTACGAGCTGCGGGTACGCGGCGACAGCAACGCCGACGTACCGGATGCGTCGACCACGTTCACCACCGAGAGCGCGACGACCGATCTGCTCGACATGCGCGCACAACTCGACTCCGGAGTGGCGTACGCGCTGGCCGACATCGCGCCGAACGCCCGCGGCCTGCACATCGACGCCGAGGTACCGGCGGCCGGCACGACGCTCACCTACACTCGCGATCTCGGTACGGTCGGCGGCCTTTCGACCGTACCGGTGCCGATCACGTCGGCCACTGGCGCCGCCAGTTATGTGTTCGGCTCGTATCTCGCGCCCAACTGGCTGAACGCCGACAGCGTCATCCCACAAACGCCGACGCGCGGCCCCGGGCCGGCGGTCACCGGGCAGGCGCGCCTCCCGTTCGTGCTGATCGTGCCGGCCGGCACGGCGCCCACGGGCGGTTGGCCGGTGGCCATTTTCGGCCACGGGTTCGGTGAGACGGACGCCGACGTGTTCCTCGCCGCCGATCTCAATGCGAGCCACGGCATCGCCACCATTGGCACCGACGTGGTCGGGCACGGCTTCGGCCCGCGCAGCACGTGGAACATCACGACCGCGAGCGGGACGATCTCCGTCTCCGCGCATGGTCGGGGTCACGACGCCAATGGTGACGGCGTTATCGGCAGCACCGAGGGTGTCGGCGCGCCGATCCAGCCGGCACCCGACGCCGAGGTGGCTAACCGCGACGGCCTGTCGCAGACGGTCGCGGACGTCATGTCGCTCGTCCGTGCCGTCGGGCACGGTCTCGACGTCGACGGCGACCACCGCAACGATCTGCGCGGCCATGGCGTCAGCTACTACGGCCAGAGCTTCGGCGGCATCTACGGCGTCATGCTGGGCGGCGTCGACCCGAAGGTGCAGGTGCTCGCGCTCAACGTGTCCGGCGGGCCGATCACCGAGATCGCCCGTCTGTCGCCGAGCTTCCGGCTCCTGATCACGCAGGACCTTGCGTTGCGTACGCCGAGCCTGCTGAACGGCGGCTTC
>DATCXD010000536.1:0-7356 GCA_036566005.1 Micromonosporaceae bacterium
CCGAACGCGTTGGCGTAGCCGCCGAATCAACGGCGCCGCGTCGAACGACCCGAGCGACGGGTGATCAAGAGGGAGCCGCCGCGGATCGACTTCCGGCAGCGGCATGGGCTTGGGCCGGACCCGGCGGTGTGGCCGCCGATAGTCCGGATCCTGCTCCCACGGCCACGGCTTCACCGACCCAGCATTAGGCAGGCGCGGCGACGACGTCCAGAGTCGGTTTGCCGCCTGTGGACAAGCGTCGGCGCCGTCGGCAACGCCGCGTCCGCGACCGATGCACTGGCCCGTGACCACCGACGCTGACCTGACGTTTGAGGGGCTTCAGTTGGACACACCAACGCACCGCGCCGCTGACCTCGGCGGCCGGCAACGGATGAGAATGAAAGGGGTACCGATAAGGCGGGCCGAATCCTCATGCTGACCGAAGAACGACGCAACGAAGTGCGATCGATCGTCCGCACCGTCCACTGGTGGGCCGACGAGCACGATGACGTGCACGGCGTTGTCGTCGTGGGCACGAGACGGCGCACGGATGGACTCGGACATCGACATCGTGGTGCTGACCGACGAGGTGGCCCACACCGACCCACAGACATGGGTGCAGCTGCTCGACGGCCAAGTCGTTCGGCCCGAGCAAAGGGGTCGCTTCGAGAAGTCCGGCTTCAACTCCGCTCTGGGCTTCTGGTGGAGATGGGTATTGTCCCTCTGAAGTGGGCGAACACCGAGCCCGTCGACGCCGGTACATGCCGCGTGATCGACGACGGACACCGCATCATCTGCGACCTGGACGGCATCCTCGCGGCGTTGTCTACGGCATGTCGATCGTCAGCCAGCTAAAACCCGGGCGTCGAAGCGATTGCCGCCGGAACCTAGCTCGACTTCGGCCCATCGCGGTGCGCTGGCGTGCTCAACTGCAGCCCCTCCAACGGCAGGTCAGAGCGGGCTGTCGTTGAGGCGCCCGGGGCCGGCACCTGTTGTCGGACCGTCAGTAGCGCGAACGGAGCAGCCGGGCGGCTTCGGCGGCCCAGTACGTGAGGATCACTGACGCTCCGGCCCGTCGGATCGAGGTGAGCGTTTCGAGCATCACGCCCTCGCGGTCGAGCCAGCCGTTGGCCGCGGCCGCCTCCGCCATCGCGTACTCGCCCGACACCTGATAGGCCGCCACCGGTACGTCCACCGACGCGGCGACCGCGGCGAGCACGTCGAGGTACGGCAGCGCGGGCTTGACCATCACCATGTCGGCGCCCTCGTCGATGTCCAGGGACACCTCGCGCAGCGCCTCGCGGAAGTTCGCCGGGTTCTGCTGGTACGTCCGGCGGTCGCCCGAAAGCGTCGACTCCACTGCCTCGCGGAACGGGCCGAAGAAAGCCGAGGCGTACTTCGCGGTGTAGGCCAGAACGGTCACATCCACGTACCCGGCTTGATCGAGGGCCTGGCGCACGACGGCGACCTGGCCGTCCATCATGCCGGAGGGGCCGACCACGTGAACGCCCGCGGAAGCTTGCGCGACCGCCATGTCGGCGTAGCGGGCCAGCGTCGCGTCGTTGTCGACGCGGCCATCCGGGCTCAGCACGCCACAGTGGCCGTGCGAGGTGAACTCGTCCAGGCAGAGGTCGCCCATCACGACGGTCGAGTCACCGACCTCGGCGATGACGTCGCGGATCGCGACGTTGAGGATGCCGTCCGGATCGGTGCCACCGGAGCCGATCTCGTCGCGCGAGGCCGGAACGCCGAACAGCATGATGCCGCCGACCCCGGCGCTGACCGCCTCGGCCGCCGCCTTGCGAAGTGACTCGCGCGAGTGCTGTACGACGCCGGGGAGCGAGCTGATCGCGCGGGGTTCGGTCAACCCTTCGCGGACAAACATCGGCAGGACCAGCTCGGCCGGCGCGACCCTGGTCTCCTCGACGAGGCGGCGCATGGCCGGTGTAGTGCGCAGGCGCCGTGGCCGCACGCGTGGCGCGTCGAACTCGAATCCAGGCATGTCAACCTCCTCCGGTCGGCTCCGATCGGAGCGCGGCCGTTTACCAGCTCAGCGGAAGCGAAGCGCGGTCGGGCCCTGCACCTTGGCGCCACGGCGCGACTTGGCCGGCATCGCGGAAAGCCGCTCGCGCAGTTCCACCGCGTAGGCCGCCAGCGCCTCCACCAGATCCGGCACCGCGGCGTGCGTCGGCTGCGCATCCACGCGCAGACCAGCCTCGGCCGCGGTCTCCGCGGTCTTCGGGCCGATGACCGCGACGACGGTACGTGCGTGCGGCTTGCCGGCGATGCCGACCAGGTTCTTCACGGTGGACGACGACGTGAAGAGAACCGCGTCGAAGCCACCCGTCTTGATGGCGTCACGGATCTCGGCCGCCGGCGGTGCGGCCCGGACCGTACGGTAAGCGGTCACGTCGTCGACCTCCCAGCCGCGCTCGATGAGCCCGGCGGCGAGGGTCTCGGTCGCGATGTCGGCCCGTGGCAACAGCACGCGGCCGACCGGATCGAGAACGTCGTCGTGCGGCGCGAATTCGGCGAGCAGGCCCTCCGACGACTGACCGGCCGGCACGAGTTCGGGTTGGATACCGAAGGACCGGACGGCGTCCGCCGTCGCCTCACCGATGCAGGCGATCTTCACGCCGCCGAAGCTGCGGGCGTCCAGGCCGTGCTCGGCGAACTTCTCCCAGACCGCGCGTACGGCGTTGACCGAGGTGAAGATGACCCACGCGTACCGGCCGTCGACAAGCCCCTTGACCGCCCGTTCCATCTGGGCCGGCGTCCGGGGCGGCTCGACAGCGATCGTCGGCACTTCGCACGGGATGGCGCCGTAGCCGCGCAGCATGTCGCTCATGACGCCGGCCTGCTCCTTAGTGCGCGGCACGAGCACCTTCCAGCCGTACAGTGGACGGTTCTCCCACCAGCTCAGCCGGTCGCGGTGGGTGACGCCGGTACCGACCGTGAGCACGACTCGACCCGCGAACCCGAGCGCCGCCGCGACGACGCTGTCCACCGTGGACGTCGCGGTGTACTGCGTCTCGCCGGTGCCGTCGCCGGTGACGGCGACCGGTGTCGCCGGCTCGACGCCTGCGGCCAGCAGTCCGTCGCGAACCGTACCGAGATCGCCCGCGTCGACGGCGAGTGCGACCGAACCGCGAACCGATGCCGCGGCCAACCCGTCGAAGTCGATCGTCGTCACGTCGTCGACGTCGGCCGAGGTGCGTACGCCGGACAGCGGAACGCCCGCGTACGTCGCCACACCGGTCGCCTGGGAGACGCCCGGTACGACCTCGAACTGCACGGCGGTGCGCGCGACGGCCTGCACCTCCTTGACCACCGACTCGTGCCCGAACGGATCGCCGGCGACGAGGTGAACGGCATGCAGGCCGGAGCGGGCCGCGGACAGCAGCACCTTCGCGACATCGCCGGGTGCACCCTCGGCCGGGCTGAACTCGGCCTGCTCGGGCGTGATCAGGCGGATCGAGGTGAGCATCGACTCGGGCACGGTGCGGTCGAACACGACGTGGTCGACGCCGGCGAGGGCGTCGTACGCGCGGCGGGTGAGCAGGCCGGGGTCGCCGGGACCGGCGCCCACGAAACTGATCCGGCCGTTGGACTTACGGGTGCGGGTCATGCTTGCACTCCCAGTACGGTATCGGCACCGGCGGCGAGTAGGTCAACGGCAAGGAGCCGGCCGACCTCCTCGGCGTCGGCGTGCGTTCCGGTGCGGGACAGCCGAAGGGCGACACGCCCGTCGGGGCTGTAGACCGCACCGCGCAAGTGGATCTTCCCGGCATCAACCGAACCGGGTGGCACAACATCAGCAAGTCCGGCGACCGGTGCGGAGCAGCCCGCCTCGAGCGTCGCCAGCAGCGCCCGCTCGGCAACCACTGCTGCCCTGGTCTCCGGATGGTCGAGCTTAGCCAGCACTTCGAGCAAGTCATAATCCTCGCCGCGGCACTCCACAGCGAGCGCGCCCTGGGCCGGCGCCGGCAGCATCATCGACGGGTCGATGATCTCGGTGATCTCATGAGCCCGGCCGAGCCGGGCCAGGCCAGCGCGAGCGAGCACGACGCCATCGAGTTCACCCCGCGCGACCTTGCCCAACCTGGTGTCAACGTTGCCACGGATCGGCACCGCCTCGATCGCCAGGCCGAGTGCGTTCAGTTGCGCGATCCGACGCACCGCGCCGGTCCCGATCCGCGCACCGGGCGGCAACTCGGCCAGCGTAAGACCGTCGCGTGCGACGAGCGCGTCGCGTGGATCTTCCCGCTCCGGGATCGCGGCGATGACGAGGCCGTCGGCCGGCGCCGTCGGCAGGTCTTTGTACGAGTGGACCGCGATGTCGATCTCCTTGGCCGACAACGCGTCGCGCAGCGCGGAAACGAACACGCCGACGCCGAGCCGGGCCACCGGCTGCTTCGAGCGGTCGCCCGACGTGACGATCTCCACGAGGTCGACATCGACGCCAGTCAGTCGACGTACGGCATCGGCGATGAGCCCACTCTGCGCGAGCGCGAGCGCGCTGGCGCGCGTGCCGAGGCGAAGCGTCATGGGCGCTCACCACCGGCGTCGTCGGTCCCCCCGGCGTAGCCGTCGGCATTCCTGGGATAGTCCGCATCCCGGGGATAGACGTCGGCCGGGACGTCGGCGGCCGTCTCGGCGCCGGGCACGACATCGAGGCCGAACAGCTCCCGCAACACGTGGGCATAGTGAACGCCGCCTGGTTCGGCCGCAAGCTCCCTCACCCGAACGGTCGGCTGGTGCAGCAGTCGCTGCACGACCCGGTGCACGGTCCGCGCCACGTCGGCGCGCTCCTCGTCGGTCAGCTCCGGCCTCCGCTGGCGCAGCCGCGCGAGTTCGGCCGCGACCACGTCCTCGGCTCGCGCCCGCAGAGCGGCGACGGTGGGTGCCACGTCGAGGCCACGGCTCACGATGCGGTATGCGTCCATCTCGCTCGTCACGATCGCCTCGACCGCCGCCGCGTCGTCCGCGATGCCGAAGGCGGCGCTGCTGTCACCGCTGGCCGCGTCGGCGAGCAGATCCATGTCAATGACGGTCACGCCGGGCAGCTCGCCGACCGCCGGGTCGACATCGCGCGGCACGGCCAGATCGATAATCACCACGGGTACGTTCACATGCGCTGAGGTGATCACATTGCCGGTCGCGGCGGTCGCGCTGATCACCAGATCTACCCGGGCGATGGTCTCGGCGAGCGAAGCGAGCGGAACGGCCGTCGCACCGTGCAGATGTGCCAGCCGTTGCGCGCGGGCGCCGTTGCGATTGGTCACGTACAGCGGACCCGCGCCACCGCGACGCAACGTGGCCAGCGCGAGCGCGCCCATCGAGCCGGCGCCCACCACCAGCGCGCTGCGCCCACGTACGCCGTCGAGGTGCTCCCCGGCGAGCGTGAGAGCCGCCGTCACCACGTTCTGTCCGGCCCGGTCGATGCCGGTTTCCGCGTGCGCTCGCTTGCCGACGCGCAGGGCCTGCTGCATCAGGTCGTGCAGGAGCCGGCCGGCCGTGTCACGTTCGGTCGCGACGGCGTATGCGGCACGGAGCTGCCCGAGTATCTGCGCTTCGCCGACGACCATCGAGTCGAGGCCGGTGGCGACCCGGAACGCGTGCCGGGCGGCATCCGCATCGAAATGTACGTAGAGGTGCGGCGCGAGGTCCGCCGGTTCGCACCCGGCCCGCGCGGCGAGGACAGCGCCGATGTCGGCCAGGCCGCCGTGGAACGCCGTCACTCCGGCGTAGACCTCCACCCGGTTGCAGGTGGACAGGACCATCGCCTCGTTGACGTACGCCTGGCTCAGCAGATCGGTCAGCAGATTCGGGACGTCGGACGGGGCGGCGGCGAGGCGCTCGAGGAGCGTGACGTTCGCGGTCCGGTACGACACACCGACGACCAGCAGGTTCACGTGGCTACCGCCTCCGAATCCGGATGAGCCGCGGCGGCGAGGGAGGGGAGCGCCGTCAGCGACGCCTTTCGATGCTCGTGGAACGACAGGATCTGTAACTCGATGGCCAGATCCACCTTGCGTACGTCGACCCCGTCCGGGACTGACAGGACGCACGGCGCGAAGTTGAGGATGCTGGTGACACCGCAGCCGACGAGTTCGTCGACGACCAATTGTGCGGCGGAGGCGGGCGTGGCGACCACCGCGATCGAGATCGACTCGGATGCCACCACGTCGGCGAGGTCGGAGACGTGAAGCACCGTCAGTCCGTTGATCGATTCGCCAACCCGGTTCGGATCCGCGTCGAACAGCGCCGCGATGCGGAACCCGCGACTCACGAACCCGGTGTAGCCGGCCAGCGCGTGACCGAGATTACCGACGCCGACGAGGGCGACGGCGCGACTCTGGTTCAGCCCGAGTACGGTCTCGATCTGCTCGATCAGCAGCGCGACGTCATAGCCGACGCCACGAGTGCCGTACGACCCGAGGTGGGATAGGTCCTTGCGTAGCTTGGCCGAGTTGACGCCAGCGACCGTCGCGAGGCTCTCACTGGAAACGGTGTCGTGGCCGCCATCGGCCAGGTTGTGCAGCGCCCGCAGGTATTCCGGTAAGCGGGCGACAGTGGCCTCGGGTAGGTCGGGGAATCCGGTCGCCGGTAGGGGCGCCGGCGGCGCGTCCGGACCAGCGGGGGTCGCGGGGGTCGCGGGCGTCGTACCGAGATGCGCCGGTCGATACTGCTCGCCGCCAGGCGTGCCAGTGCGCTGAGTCATGCGCATCCTCGCAACGCTTCGGACGCGCACGAGGCCCGGTGACGCTGAACTGTCTGGACCGCTGGCTGACGCTCGCTCATCTGACTCCGTGCCGCTTGCCGGACCACCCGCACCGGGCGGGTAAGCCCTGATCGATATCGAGTTGGTCTCGGCCGTTGCCGGCCGGGCCGAACGGCGGCGGGCTCGTCACGTTCCGTGCCACCGTCGCGCACCGCAATGACAGCGTAGGCGCTTGTGAAGGCGTGCACAAATCGCGATCTTGGAGGCGGGTCGGCGATCGATCCCGTCCGCCAGCTGCCCTGTGACGTCCGGCACCAACACCGCAACCGCGTCGCGCAGACGTCCGGTCGGCGCCCGGTTGACGTCCACCGGACACCCGCCGAACGCTCACCCGTCGCCCGCCCGGCCAGTATCGCCCAAATGCGACTAATAACGCTACTTTCGCGATCGGCGTGGCGGCGCCACCGGATACCGGAGTCGGTCCCGCCACGCATGGTTGCGGCGGCGACACCACGGTATGGCTAGCCGTACCGCGGATTCGGCAGGCCTCCGGATCCTTTTCCGCGCCATCCCGACCTAGGGTCGTTGACATGGCTACCTGGACGAACCAACCAGCGCCCGCGGCGATGCCGGCGGGCGCGCCACACATCGCG
>DATCXD010000311.1:0-6162 GCA_036566005.1 Micromonosporaceae bacterium
GCGTTGGCACCGCCGATGCGTGGCGGCAGCGGCGAGGCGCATTTGATACCGCCGGCGACATCCGCGGCGGCCGGGGGAGTGCCGGACTTCGGCTGGCTCACCGACCAGGTCGTCGCGAGCTTTGCCAACGCGCCGGATCCGCGAGTTCGGCAACTCGTCAGCGACCTCGTCCGCCACTTGCACCGGTTCGCGAACGACAACGACGTGACCGAGGCAGAGTGGGCGTACGCCATCGACTTCCTGACCCGGGCCGGTCACCTCACCGACGACAAGCGACAGGAGTTTGTGTTGCTGTCGGACACTCTCGGCGTCTCCAGCATGGTCGACCTGCTGACGAACTCGCGGACCCCGAACACCACGCCGTCGGCGGTGCTCGGCCCGTTCTACGTGCCCGGGCCACCCGCACTCGACCACGGCAGCGACATGTCGCACGGCCTGCCCGGCACACCGTTGTGGACCGATGTCGTCATCGCCGATCCCGACGGCGCGCCCATCGCCGGCGCCGTCGTCGACGTGTGGCAGTCCAACGACGACGGGTTCTACGACGTCCAACTCCCGGACCAGGACGGGCCGGTGCTACGTGCGCGGTTTACCAGCGACGGCGAGGGACGCGTGCGGTTCTGGACCATCGTGCCGTCCGAGTACCCGATCCCGGACGACGGGCCGGTCGGCCAGATGCTCGCCGCGACCGGCCGGCATCCGTGGCGTGCACCGCACCTGCACTTCATGATTTCGGCGCCCAGTTATAAGCGCCTCGTGACGCAACTGTTCGTCGACGGCGGCGCGTACCTCGACTCGGACACCGTGTTCGGCGTCAAGCAAGCACTCGTCGTCGACTTCGGCGCCGGTTCCGGAGCACCGCCGATGCCGCGGCCGGGCGCCTCCGACGACGGCTGGCACCAGGTTTCGTACACCTTCCGGATCGCCCGCGAGGGCGCCGCGGAATAGCCCACCGCAACGCTCCAACGGCGCGCGACCCACGTGGCGCGCGCCTGGGGGAAATCCGTACCCATAAAGGAGTTCTGATGATCGAGACGGACGTCCTGGTGGTCGGCAGCGGACCCGCCGGCGGCGCCGCGGCCCTGATGCTCGCGACCTACGGCGTGCCGCACATCGTCGTAACGAAATACGGGCGCCTGGCCGACACGCCGCGCGCGCACATCACCAACCAGCGGACGATGGAGGTGCTGCGCGACGCCGGCGTCGAGGACCAGGTGCTCGCGCAGGCCACGCCGCAGCGGCTGATGGGGGAGACGCCGTTCGTGACCAGCCTGGCCGGCGAGGAGCTGGGACGGATCCGGACGTGGTACACGCATCCGTCGCGCCAGGCCGATCACGACCTCGCGTCGCCGACGTCGATCTGCGACATGCCCCAGCACCTGATGGAACCGGTACTGGTGAACGAGGCCGTCGCGCGCGGCGCCAACCTCCGGTTCCACACCGAATACCTGTCGCTCGCGCAGGACGCGGACGGCGTGACCGTGCGGGTGCGCGATCGGTTGCGGGGCGACGAGTACGACATCCGCGCGCGCTATGTGATCGGCGCGGACGGCGGGCGCAGCAAGGTGGCCGAGGACATCGGTCTGCCGATGGTCGGCCAGATGGGTGTGGCCGGCAGCATCAACATCGTCTTCGAGGCCGACCTGTCGCGCTATGTCGCCCACCGACCGAGCATCCTCTACTGGGTCCTGCAGACCGGCGCCGAGGTCGGCGGGATCGGCATGGGTCTGGTGCGCTGCGTCCGGCCGTGGCACGAATGGCTCATCGTGTGGGGCTACGACATCAACGGCTCGGCGCCGGACCTGACCGAGTCCTACGCCCGCGACATCGCGTACAAGCTGATCGGCGACCCGTCGGTGCCGGTGACGATCAAGTCCTCGTCGGCCTGGACGGTCAACCACATGTACGCGTCGACGTTGTCGAACGGGCGGGTGTTCTGTCTGGGTGACGCGGTCCACCGGCACCCGCCGTCCAACGGGCTCGGGTCCAACACGTCGATCCAGGACGCCTACAACATCGCTTGGAAGCTTGCGCTTGTGTGCCGCGGCGTGGCCGGTGCGGGGCTCTTGTCGTCGTACTCGGAGGAACGGGCTCCGGTGGCGGCTCAGATTGTGGAGCGCGCGAACCGCAGCATCGGCGAGACGGGCCGCATCTTCGACGCGCTCGGGCTGCTGTCGACGAACGATCCCGACGTGATGTCGGCGAACATGTCCTCGCGCAAGCTCGCCGGCCCCGAGTTCGAGAAGCGTCGGGCGCTGCTGCGCGAGGCGGTCGCGTTCAAGGACTACGAGTTCAATACGCACGGTGTCGAGCTGGACCAGCGCTACGTGTCTGCGGCGATCGTGCCGGACGGGCGGCCGGCGCCGGTCAATCCCCGGGATCCGGAGCTGTACCACCACGCGACGACGTGGCCGGGCGCGAAGCTGCCGCATGTGTGGGTGTGCCGTGGCGCGGCTCGGGTGTCGACGCTCGACCTCGGCGGCCACGGACATTTCACGGTGTTTACCGGGATCGGCGGCTCATCGTGGGTCGCTGCGGCGGCGTCGGTCGCGGCGTCGCTCGGGGTTGCGGTGGATGCCGTGACGATCGGCCCCGGGGCCGATTGGGAAGACGTGTACGGCGACTGGGCCGCTGTCCGGGAGATCGGCGATACGGGCTGCGTCGTGACGAGGCCGGACAACTACGTGTGCTTCCGTAGCTCCGGACCCGTGGACGATGCGACCGCGACGCTGACGTCAGTTCTGCGGCGGGTGCTGGCGCTCTAGACGACCCGGCCGCGATGCCGGGCGATCCGGCCGTGGTGGCGGAGACGTGATGCGGAGACCCGATCGGGCGATCTTGGTGCGGGACCGGCGCTCGGGCACCGTGGAGGCACCAAGATCTGGCTGGGTGGGCCGATCTTGGAATTCTGGACTGCCGATGGCCGGATGATCGTTCCAAGATCGCGTTAGCAACGCTTCGCTGTGACGGACTCGACTGAGCCATGCGCGCCGCGCGACCAAGATCTGCGCGACTTCGATGAAGTTGCCCGTCTTCGGCGTGCTTGACCGGGCGACTTCCGTGAAGTTGTCCATCGACGGGGCGGTTGGAGACGGGGCGGTTGGACGGGCGACTTCCGGGAAGTTGTGGGGATCTGGGCGGCGGGAGATCGGCCGTACCCGTATCGGCTTTTGATCTTGCCCTGACCATGACGACGGCACGTGACCAGGCGTTCCGTCGGCGCTGGAGAAATGTCGGCGGGCTTGGCTAGGCTCCGGGCGAGGCATCGTGCGCCACGGCTCGGTCGAGGCTCGCAACGATTTTCTCGAACCGCCCGAACGGGCGGCGTGGGGATATGTCGGGCACGGTGGGGCGGGCTGCATCGGTGTGGCTCGGCATTGTCGTGTGGTCGTCATCACTGCGTGACGGAACGAGGCGAGGGTGGGTATCGATTGCGGGCCGACGGCCGTTGTTAGACCGTGCGCCCGGGGAATGCCGCTCCTGCAGCGATCTTGGAAGTGCTTGATACTTGACACGGGGAATCCTCCCAGTGGCGTCTGGTCGTAGTTGTTGGGGTCGGCAGAGCCGACCGAGTCGGGTCGAAGGCTGGTTTGCGTGTCGGATCGTCTGATCGTTCGTGGGGCGCGGGAGCACAATCTGCGCGACGTCAACCTGGACCTGCCCCGCAACTCCATGATCGTGTTCACCGGTCTGTCCGGATCGGGGAAGTCGAGTCTCGCGTTCGACACGATCTTCGCCGAGGGGCAGCGACGATACGTCGAGTCGCTGTCGTCCTATGCGCGACAGTTCCTCGGCCAGATGGACAAGCCGGATGTGGACTTCATCGAAGGTCTGTCGCCGGCGGTGTCGATCGACCAGAAGTCCACCTCGCGTAATCCGAGGTCGACGGTCGGGACGATCACCGAGGTGTACGACTACCTCCGGTTGCTGTTTGCCCGGGTCGGCGAGCCGCACTGCCCCAAGTGTGGCCGGCCGATCAGCCGGCAGACGCCGCAGCAGATCGTCGACCGGGTTCTTGCGATGGACGATGGCACGCGGTTCCAGGTGCTGGCGCCGGTGATCCGCGGTCGCAAGGGCGAATATGTCGACCTGTTCGCCGACCTGCAGTCGAAGGGTTTCGCCCGGGTCCGCGTCGACGGGACGGTTCACCAGCTGACCGAGCCGCCGAAGCTCAAGAAGCAGGAGAAGCACACGATCGAGGTGGTCGTCGACCGGCTGGCCGTGAAGGCGACGGCGAAGCAGCGCCTGACCGATTCAATCGAGACCGCGTTGAAGCTCGCGAGCGGTGTCGTCGTGCTCGAGTTCGTGGACCTTCCGGAGGGCGACGAGCATCGCGAACGCACATTCTCCGAGCATCTCGCGTGCATGTACGACGACCTGTCGTTCGAGGCACTCGAGCCGCGGTCGTTCTCATTCAACGCACCGTACGGAGCGTGTCCGGAGTGCTCCGGCCTCGGTACGAAGAAAGAGGTCGACCCGGAGCTGATCATCCCGGATCCGGAGAAGTCGCTCCGTCAGGGCGCGATCCAGCCGTGGTCGACCGGCCAGTCGGCGGAGTACTTCCTGCGACTGCTGGAGGCGCTCGGCAAGGATCAGGGGTTCGATCTGGACACACCCTGGCGGGCGATCTCCGACCGGGCGCAGAAGGCGATCCTGTACGGCGACGACTATCAGGTGCATGTGCGTTACCGGAACCGGTTCGGTCGCCAGCGGGAGTATTACACCGGCTTCCAGGGTGTCGTGCCGTGGATCGAGCGTCGCCACAGTGACACCGAGTCGGACTGGTCGCGCGACAAGTACGAGGGCTACATGCGCGACGTACCGTGCGCGACTTGCGGTGGCGCTCGCCTGAAGCCGGAGATCCTGGCGGTCACGATCGCCGGCCGCAACATCGCCGAGGTGTGTGCGTTGTCGGTCGGTGACTGTTCGGAGATCCTCGGTGGGATGGAGCTGACCGATCGGCAGAAGATGATCGCCGAGCGGGTGCTGAAGGAGATCAACGCCCGGTTGCGGTTCCTGGTCGACGTCGGGCTGGACTACCTCTCGCTCGACCGAGCGTCCGGAACGCTGTCCGGTGGGGAGGCTCAACGGATCAGGCTCGCGACACAGATCGGGTCCGGTCTCGTCGGTGTGCTTTACGTGTTGGACGAGCCGTCGATCGGCCTGCATCAGCGGGACAACCACCGCCTCATCGAGACGCTGGAACGGTTGCGCAGCCTCGGCAACACGCTGATCGTGGTCGAGCACGACGAGGACACGATCCGCACCGCCGACTGGATCGTCGACATCGGTCCGGGCGCGGGCGAGCACGGTGGCCACGTCGTGCACAGTGGACCGCTGGCGGAGCTGCTGACCAACGAGCGGTCGATCACGGGTGCCTACCTCGCCGGTCGGCGGTCGATCCCGACGCCGGAGATCCGCCGCCCGCGGACGCCCGGGCGTGAACTCGTCGTGCACGGCGCGCGCGAGCACAACCTCAAGAACCTCACGGTCAGCTTCCCGCTCGGACAGCTCATCGCAGTGACCGGTGTGTCCGGGTCGGGCAAGTCGACGCTGGTCAACGACATCCTCTACGCGACCCTGGCCAACCAGATCAACGGTGCCCGGCTGGTGCCGGGACGGCACACTCGGGTCGCCGGCGTCGATCTCGTGGACAAGGTCGTCGGTGTCGATCAGTCGCCGATCGGGCGGACGCCGCGGTCCAACCCGGCGACGTACACGGGTGTGTTCGACCACGTCCGCCGGCTGTTTGCGGAGACGACCGAGGCCAAAATCCGTGGGTACGGACCGGGTCGCTTCTCGTTCAACGTGAAGGGTGGCCGGTGCGAGGTCTGCGCCGGCGACGGCACGATCAAGATCGAGATGAACTTCCTACCCGACGTGTACGTCCCGTGCGAGGAGTGCAAGGGTGCCCGCTACAACCGGGAGACGTTGGAGGTCCACTACAAGGGACGCACCATCGCCGAGATCCTCGACATGCCGATCGAGGACGCGTCGACGTTCTTCGAGGCGATCCCGGCGATCCACCGGCACCTGAAGACCCTGGTCGACGTCGGGCTCGGGTACGTACGGCTCGGCCAGCCGGCGCCGACGCTCTCCGGTGGCGAGGCTCAGCGGGTCAAGCTCGCGAGTGAGCTGCAGAAGCGGTCGACCGGCCGGACC
>DATCXD010000320.1:0-2260 GCA_036566005.1 Micromonosporaceae bacterium
CGGCCGTGGCGCGGCCGCGACTTCAAACCGCCCCCGCCGGCGGCGCCGCCGGCCGGCGCTGCCATACCTGTTGGTGTTGCCGGCGATCCTGGCGATCTTCGCGTACATGGCCTATCCGCTCTACCGGATGATCGTCCTGACGACGCACCGCACACAGCTGGCCGGTCGGTTCGCGCCGACGCCGCCGCCGCCGAAATTCGTTGGTTGGGCGAACTTCACGGCGGTGCTGACCGACAGCGTCTTCTGGCATATCGTGATCAACACGGTCGTCTTCACCATCGCCGCGGTCGGCGTGTCGATGCTGATGGGCCTCGCGGTCGCCCTGCTCATGCGCCGGGTCAGTGGCTGGGCTCGGATCGTTGTGACGATCTCGCTCGTCTTCGTGTGGGCGGTGCCGACCATCGTCGCTACACAGGTGTTCGCGTGGCTCTTCGATTCCGACTTCGGCGTCGTCAACTTCGGCATCGACAAATTGCCGGGCGTGAACTTCGAGAACCACAGCTGGTTCTCCACGCCCGAGCAGGGCTGGTTCGTCATCGGTTCGCTCGTGCTCTGGGGCGCCATTCCGTTCCTGGCGCTGACCATCTACGCCGGTCTCACGCAGGTGCCGCCGGAACTCGTCGAGGCCGCGACGATCGACGGGGCGAACGGCCTTCAGGTGCTGCGCAACGTCCTGATCCCGGTTCTGAAGCCGGTGCTGATCATCGCGACCACGCTGTCGGCGATCTGGGACTTCAACGTGTTCAACCAGATCTACGCGGTGCGTAATGCGCAGCCCGAGCAGTCCTACTGGACGATCGGCATCTACGCGTACGAGAAGGCGTTCGCCGAGTCCGACTACAACACCGGAGCCACGATCTCGCTGCTCACCATGATCCTGCTGCTGTTCGTCATGGTGTTCTACGTCCGGCAGATGATCAGGATCGGAGAGGCAGACTGATGGCCGTCGACTCACTCGCGACGCGTACCGTCGCCACCGCTCCGGGCGTCAAGCCCGCACGTCGCCGGCGCGTCGCCGGACGCCGCCACACCTGGGTCTGGAATGCCGTCGCCGTCGTCTTCGCGGTGGTCATGATCTTCCCGGTCTACTGGATGGTCGTCACGGCGTTCAAGCCGTCGAACGAGGTGCTCACGTTCCATCCGAACCTGCTGCCGCTGCACGCGACGATCGACAACTTCACGTCCGCGCTCAACGCACCCGACTTTCTGACCGACCTGCGCAACAGCGTCGTCATCACGGTGGTGTCCGTCGTGCTCGGACTCATCGTCGGATTCCTCGGCGCGCTCGCGCTGGCGAGGTTCATCTTCGCCGGCCGCCGTGCGGTGATCCTCGTCCTGCTCGGCGTGCAGATGATTCCCGCGATCGCGATCATCATTCCGATCTACCTGCAGCTGCAGAAGTGGCACCAGACGAACCAGCTGTCCGGCGTGATCCTGTCCTACATCGTCGTCCTGCTGCCGTTCACGACGTGGATGCTGCGCGGCTTCATCGCCAACGTCCCGCGCGAGTTGGATGAGGCGGCCCTGGTCGACGGCTGTACGCGGTGGCAGACGTTCACCAAGATCCTTCTGCCGCTGACGCTGCCTGGTCTGGTGGCCGCCGCGATCTACGGCTTCATCCAGTGCTGGAACGAATTCTTCATGATCAATATCCTGAACAGCTCGCCCGACAAGCAGAACCTGATGGTGTGGCTGGTGTCGAACCAGACCGCGCACGGCACGCACTGGGGTCAGCTCATGGCCGGCGCGACGCTGTCCTCGATCCCGGTCGTGATCTTCTTCCTGATCATTCAGAAGAACGTGACGATGGGCCTGACCGCCGGGGCCGTCAAGGGCTGAGCGCGCCCGATCGCGCCCCGATCGCTGGCCGGCGAGTCGACTGGTCGGCGACGTTGTCGGAGGTCGGCGGCACAATGAACGGGTGTTGATCGCGGTCGGTCCGGCGGATAGCGCGGTGGACATGTGCCGGGCCAGCGATCGGCCGGACGACGCCGGCGCCGGTGCCGGGCTGCTCCAGCTGGTCGAGGAAGACGGGACACCGGCCAGCGCACCACGGCGCGTCGACGATCTCGCCGCCGAGGCGGCCCAGACCACCGGCTTCCGTGCGGCCGAATCTCCACGTTGGCTCTGGCCGTCGACCGCTGACGTCTACCCGGCTCTCGTGCGGGCCGGTGCCACGGTCGCCCGGGTGCACGACCTCGAACTGACCGAGGGCCTGCTGCTCGGCTCGGCCGGCCAGTGGGGCGCGCCGCGCTCGCTC
>DATCXD010000321.1:0-2665 GCA_036566005.1 Micromonosporaceae bacterium
GGCTGCCGGCCGGATCGGTGAAGCCACCGATCACGAACTCCTGCTCGGCGACGCACTTGAACTTGAGCCAGTCCTTCGACCGGAGATGCGTGTAGGCGGCGTCGGCGCGCTTGGCGATCAGACCCTCCCACCCCTTGCCGCACGCCTCGGCGAGGAACGCCTCGCCGTTGGTGTTGCGGTGGGTGGTGAACCGCAGCGGGCCGCCGAACGCGATCGCGTCGCGCAGCAGCCGCTTGCGGTCCCGAAGTGGTCGGCCGGTGACGTCCGCACCGTTGAGTCGCAACAGGTCGAACACGTAGTAATAGACCGCGACGCCGGACGCGACGGCCTGGTCGGGGTCGGTGATGCCGATGCGCTGCTGCAGCCGTTCGAAGCTGGTCCGGCTGCCTTCGAACGCGACCACCTCGCCGTCGATGACGAAGTCCGCGGTGGCTTGCGCCCGCAGCGCGGCCACGAGTTCCGGGTACGTCCCATCCAGGGCTCGACCGGTACGCGAGCGCAGCGTCACATCGTCGCCATCGCGGAACGCGATCGCCCGTTCGCCGTCCAGCTTCCGTTCGTAGATCCAGCCCGGATCCGAGAAGTACTTATCGGTGAGCGTCGCGAGCATCGGCGCCGGTGCTGTCGGCGTGGACCCGGTCATCGATGATCGCCCGTGTCGGCCCGCCGGGCATCCGTCTCGATCTGGTGCATGGTGCGGCCGGACAATGCGGACTTGGTCGCCGACTTCACCGGATCGCGCCGCGCGCTCGCATCGGCGTCCCTCATCTTGACCAGGATCCACTGCTCCTTCGGGCCCGTACGGGTCCGGGTCAGGGCGTACTCCCCGCCGAGTTTCGTGCCGGCCAGGTTGAATGTCACATGTCCGCGATCGAGCCCATCGGACATGGACAGCGCCTCGCCCTTGCGTTCGGTGGTGTTGCGGTAGGAGCCGGTGTCCCAGACCATCACGGTTCCGCCGCCGTATTCGTCCTCGCCGATGATGCCCTCGAAGTCGGCATAGTCGAGCGGGTGATCCTCGGTCGGCACGGCGAGGCGTTTCTGGGCCGGATCGGGCGACGGACCCTTCGGCACCGCCCACGACTTGAGCACGCCGTCCACTTCCAGGCGGAAGTCGTAGTGGTCGCTCGACGCCAGATGGTGCTGGATGACGAATCCGGGTTCGTCGGACGGGTGTTTCGGCGACCGCTGGCCCGCGCGCCCGGACGGCTCCGGCGTCCGGCTGAAGTCACGTTTGCGATGGTATTCACCGAGCTTCTCCGCCATGGCGATCCTCCCGCCGCTCGCCTACGTCCGGGCTACCCGCTCCCCAGCAGACCAAACCCGACCGGGTGCCGGGCGCGATTTGGCCGTTTCCACGGCTGGCGACCTCGCCAAGTGCTTCGCCAGAGGCTTGGTTACCTGTGACCACGTTATCGTCGCGAGGCGCCCTCGATCGACGGCGCTCGCGGCGCCGGTGGGTGCACCGGCGGTGGGATGCTGTGCTCGACGAAGATGGCGTGCCAGAGGCAAAAGATCAGCACTGTCCATACCTTGCGGGAGTGATCGGCGTCGCCACGGCGGTGTGTGTGCAGGAGGCTGCGAGCGTAGCTGAGGTCGAGCACCTCATCGGCCCGAGATTCGGCCAGGATCGCATCCACCCACTCGCCGAGTTCGCCGCGGAGCCACACTCGCGTCGGAGTAGGCAGGCCCAGTTTCGGTTGGGCGGCGATGCCGTCCGGCACGAGCGGGCCAAGCGCGCGCCGCAGCGCCAGTTTCGTCAGGCCGTGACGGGTGACCTTCTGAGCCGCGGGCAGCGATGCTGCGATCTCGAACACGACGGGGTCCAGAAACGGCACTCGCAACTCCAACCCGTGCGCCATGGTCATGCGGTCGGCCTTGGTGAGAATGTCGCCGCAAAGCCACGTGTGCAGGTCGATGTGCTGCATGGTGGACACGTCGTCCAACGCGGCTGTCTCGGCGTACAGGGACGCCGTAACGTTGGTATGGCGGACCAGCGGATTGTGCTGTCGCATCAGAATCGCCTTGTCGGCGTCGTTGAAGATCCGGGCGTTGCCGTAGTAGCGCTCGGCCAGATCGACTGCACCGCGTTCGAACATGCTCTTGCCGCGGATACCGTCAGGCAGGTGCCCCGACGCGACCGCGAGACCTCGACGCAGCTGCGCCGGCAACGAAGTGATCGGCGCAAGTGACAGCGGTTCGCGGTAAATTCCGTACCCACCGAAGAGTTCGTCAGCACCCTCGCCGGATAGCACAACCTTCACATGCCGGGCCGCCTCGCGGGCGAGAAAATAGAGCGGAACCAGCGCCGGATCGGCCACTGGATCGTCAAGGTGCCAGACGATTCGGGGCAGCTCAGCCATCACATCGGCCGGCGTGACCAGCACCTCAGTCGTGTGGAGACCGAGCGCCCGCGCCGACTCCCGCGCGACGCCCAGTTCAGAGTAACCGGGCTCAGCGAAGCCCACCGAGAAGGTGCGAATATTTGGATTGACTTCCCGGGCCAACGCGACCACCCCGGTCGAATCGATCCCCCCAGACAGGAACGCACCGACTGGCACATCCGCAGCCAGATGCGCGCGAACACTGTCCCGCAGGGCGTGCCGGATCCGGCCGGCGACAGTGTCACGGTCCGCGTGGCGGGCCGGCGCCAGTCGAGCCCGCC
>DATCXD010000342.1:0-9263 GCA_036566005.1 Micromonosporaceae bacterium
AACACGGTGTCCACTCGCGCCGGCGCCGGGTCGAGCACCTGGGCCGCGAGTTTGATCTCGGCCAGCACGGCGTCGACGTAGCCGTCCCGGCTGGCCCCCTCCCCGGGGGCGTACGTGTTGAAGTCGCAGTACCCGCAGCGCGAGGAGCAGAACGGCACGTGGACGTACACGCCGAAGCCACGGCCGCCGACATCGGCCCGGGCCGCGGCCGGCAACTCGCCGGAGCGTGGCACGGGCTCGCCGTCGGGTAGCTGGCTCGCCATGGCGTCTAGTCTGCCCGCATGACCGATCTGATCCGCTGTGAGGTGAGCCGCGGTGTCGCGACGCTCACGCTGGACAGCCCGCCGAACCGCAACGCCCTCTCGGTCGCCCTGATCGAGCAGCTGCTCGCGGCGCTGGACGACGCCGAGCGCGACGATGCCGTACGGGTGATCGTGTTGACCCATACCGGCCACGTCTTCTCGTCCGGCGCCGACCTAGCCGAGACGGCGGCCGCGCTCGAGACGGGCCGGGTGCCCGTCGGCCGGTTGGGCGACGTCCTGGCCGCGATCTGGGAGTCGACGAAGCCGGTGGTCGCCCGGGTTGGCGGTGCGGCCCGAGCCGGGGGACTCGGACTCATCGCCGCCGCCGACGTCGCGGTCTGCGCACGGGACGCGACGTTCGCGTTCACCGAGGTCCGGATCGGGGTGATCCCGGCGGTCATCTCGGCGACCGTCCTGCCGCGACTCGACTCCCGGGCCGCCGCCGAGTTCTACCTGACCGGCGAGTCGTTCGATGGGAACCGAGCGGCCGAGATCGGGCTGGTGACCGCCGCCGTCGATGCAACGGAGCTGGACGCGACCGTCGCGCACTACACCGCGGCGCTCGTACGAGGGGCGCCCGGCGCGCTGGCCGGGGCTAAGTCGCTGCTCCGCCGCGACCGCCCCGCTACGCTCCGCGACGACATCCGGGTCCTGACCGAGATGTCGGTCGGCTACTTCGGCTCGGACGAGGGGCGCGAGGGCATGGCCGCCTTCCGCGACAAGCGCGACCCGTCATGGGTGCCGCGGACCTGACTTTGGCCACGTCATCGACGGCGACCGTTCTTACGCGCCAAGTTTGGCCGTACCGCTTGATGTGACCGTTACCCTAGCTTGACCGCCGCGGGTGACCGTGGCGGTCTCGTGAGGGGTCGCCGCCACGAAGCGATGGCCCACCCCTGCCGACAGCGGAGCGTGAGCCTATGCGAGCCCGGCCGATCATCGCGTCCTTCGCGATCGTCGCCGTGCTCGTAGCCGCCGGCGTCATCGTCTGGAAGTTCGCGTTCTCCGGTGGCGTCTCGTTGCCGCTGCCATTGCGCTCGGAATACTGCACCGCGAAGACATCCGGCGAAGTGACACTCACCCTCGACCAGATGGCCAACGCGGCGACCATCGGTGCCGTTGGCATCCGGCGCGGTGTCCCCGAACGCGCGGTGACGGTCGCGCTCGCGACCGCGTTGCAGGAGTCCAAGCTCACCAACCTTGACGGCGGCGACCGCGACTCGCTCGGGCTGTTCCAGCAGCGCCCGTCGCAGGGCTGGGGTACGCCGACGCAGATCGCCGACCCGCGGTACGCCGCCGGCCGGTTCTACTCGGCGCTGCTGCGCGTGCACAACTGGCAACGGCTGAGCATCACCGCCGCCGCCCAGGCCGTACAGCGAAGCGCCGTCCCGTCCGGTTACGCCAAGTGGACCAGCGACGCGACGATCCTGGCGAGCGCGTTGATGGGCGACAAGTCCGCGGCCGTCGCGTGCAACGTGTCGACGACGCCGACAACGCGCGGTCCACGAGCACTGTCCGACCTGACCAACATTCTCAAGCAGGACTGGGGCACAGCGGCGGTCTACTCCGAGACTGCGGACTCGCTGGCTCTCGACGTGCCCGGCGCACAGGCCGGCTGGCAGTACGCGCACTGGCTGGTGGCGCACGCGTCCGACAGCGGAGTCGAGCGGGTGCAGTTCGGCAATCTCGCGTGGACGGCGGCCAAGGGCGTCTGGCGTTCGATCCCGCGCTCGCAGGCGCCGACATTGTCGTCGGTGGCCGCGTCCACGGTCATCGCGCAGGTGTACGCCGCCCAGAAGTAGCCGGCCCACAAGTAGGCGGCCCACGAGCAGGCGGCGCCGCTACTTCCTGCTCGCCCCGCGCATGTTCCCGGGCGAGTCCGACGTGGACAGCGCCGCGATGAACGCCTCCTGCGGCACCTCAACCCGGCCCACCATCTTCATCCGCTTCTTGCCTTCCTTCTGCTTCTCCAGCAGCTTCCGCTTCCGCGTGATGTCACCGCCGTAGCACTTGGCCAACACGTCCTTGCGCATCGCGCGGATAGTCTCGCGGGCGATGATGCGACTGCCGATAGCCGCCTGGATCGGCACCTCGAACTGCTGCCGGGGGATCAGTTTCTGCAGCTTGGACGCGATCGTGACGCCGTAGTTATAGGCCTTGTCCTTGTGCACGATCGCGGAGAACGCGTCGACCGCTTCGCCGTGCAGCAGGATGTCTACCTTGACGAGGTCGGCGTTCTGCTCGTCCGAGGGCTCGTAGTCGAGGGACGCATATCCCTTAGTCCGGCTCTTCAACTGGTCGAAGAAGTCGAAGATGATCTCGGCCAGCGGCAGGGTGTAGCGCAACTCGACCCGGGACGCCGACAGGTAGTCCATGCCGAGCAGCGTCCCGCGCCGACCCTGGCACAACTCCATCACGGCGCCGACGTAGTCGTTCGGCGTGAGTACGGTGGCCCGCACCACCGGCTCGTACACCTCGGCGACGCGACCGACCGGGTATTCGCTGGGGTTGGTGACCGTCATCTCGGAGCCGTCGTCGAGTACTACGCGGTAGACCACGTTCGGCGCGGTCGAGATCAGGTCCAGGTTGAACTCGCGCTCCAGCCGTTCCCGGATGATCTCCAAATGCAGGAGGCCGAGGAAGCCACAGCGAAAGCCGAACCCGAGGGCGGCGCTTGTCTCCGGCTCGTACGACAACGCGGCGTCGTTGAGCTTCAGCTTGTCGAGGGCGTCGCGGAGGTTCGGGTAATCGGAGCCGTCGATCGGATAGAGCCCTGAGTAGACCATCGGCTTCGGGTCCTTGTAACCGCCGAGCGGTTCGTTAGCCGGCCGACCGTTGATGGTGACCGTGTCACCGACGCGAGACTGCCGGACGTCCTTCACGCCGGTCATCAGGTAGCCGACCTCGCCGACGCCGAGCGCCGGTCCCTTGATCGGCTCGGGCGAGATGACCCCGATCTCAAGGAGCTCATGGGTGGCATTCGTCGACATCATCTTGATCCGGTCGCGCGCCTCGATGCGGCCGTCGATCACCCGGACGTACGTGACGACGCCCCGGTAGACGTCGTACACCGAGTCGAAGATCATCGCCCGCGCCGGCGCCGCCGGATCGCCGACCGGTGGCGGCATCTTGCGGACGATCTCGTCCAGCAGGTAAGGCACGCCTTCGCCGGTCTTACCGGACACCCGCAAGCAGTCGTCCGGCTCGCAGCCGATCAGGTGCGCGAGCTCCTCGGCATAGCGTTCGGGCTGCGCCGCCGGCAGGTCGATCTTGTTCAGCACCGGAATGATCGTGAGGTCGTTCTCCATCGCCAAGTAGAGGTTCGCCAGCGTCTGCGCCTCGATCCCCTGGGCCGCGTCAACCAGCAGCACCGCGCCCTCACAGGCGGCCAGACTCCGGCTGACCTCGTAGGTGAAGTCCACGTGGCCGGGCGTGTCGATCATGTTCAGAACGGCGTGCTCGCCGGTGCGCGCACCTTCGCGTACGGTCCACGGCAGCCGTACGGCCTGGCTTTTGATCGTGATGCCGCGCTCGCGCTCGATGTCCATCCGGTCGAGATACTGCGCCCGCATCTGGCGCGGGTCGACGACGCCGGTGAGCTGCAGCATCCGATCGGCCAGCGTCGACTTGCCGTGGTCGATGTGCGCGATGATGCAGAAGTTGCGGATGAGCGCCGGGTCGGTCGACCCAGCGTGGATCCGGAGCCGGTTCGCCGCGGCCGAGTCGGGTGTCGCTGACACAGTGGGGTGTAGTCCGTTTCGTGGTCGAGAGTCGCGATGCGGATGCGCGTACCTCCCCATCGTCCCATGCGTCGAGCGGGACCCGGGACTCGCCGGCCGGACCGCCGGCTTCGCGCGACTTGCTGTCCGGGCCGCGGTCGCGCTGTCGACCGGGCGTTTTGGCCGGTACGGCGGGAGCCTGGTAGTCTGATCTCCCGCGTGTGGCGTGCCGTTTGGCGTGCGCTCGCACCGATCGGCTGAGTGCTGAATCGACTGAGCACTGATCGGTAATGACCATTCCCAGAACTACCAGGACGGCTGTCGCGTGGCGAACATCAAGTCCCAGATCAAGCGCAACAAGCAGAACGAGAAGGCGCGCCTGCGCAACAAGGCCGTCAAGTCGTCGCTGAAGACTGCGATCCGCAAGTATCACGCCGCGGTCGAGTCGGGCGATGCCGAGACCGCGGCCGTGTTGATGCGCGACGCCTCTCGCAAGCTCGACAAGGCGGTCAGCAAGGGTGTCATTCACGCCAACCAGGCGGCGAACCGGAAGTCGGCGATCGCCAAGCGTCAGCACTCGCTGACTGCGGACGCCTGACCGCGGACGCTTGATCGCGCCCGGCGCCGACCCGCGCCACGCCGACAAACCTGCACATGTAGACAGGGCGTCGGAGCCGCAAGCTCCGACGCCCTGTTCTATGCCGTCCCGCTCAGACTCTTCGCCGCATTGCTCATCTTCATGCTGGCGCGGCTCAGCGCGTGACGCCGCCCGGCTGGCGCAGCGCGGTCGCCGTGATGAACCGGCGCTGGTTCGTCGCGTGGCGACGGCTCGCTGGACGAGCGACCACCGGAACCCCCACCGACTCGTCATCGTTCCGGCGAGCAAGCGACACGCCGTACATCGCGCTGGGTGCCCGCGGCGGGACCCACTGGACCTTCGCGGGTAAGGCCAAGTCGCTCGCCTGAACACCGGCCGCGGTCGGCACGGATGCGACGCCGCGGGCCCAGATCACCGGGCGCAGCACGGTCGTCCGACCACGCCGGTAGAGGTCAGGACGCGAAAATACGCCGGCGATCAGATCGTTGATCTTGACGAACACCGCGACCGTCAGTGGCAGGAGGATCACACCCCACCAGTTGACGAATTCGGCCAGCGCCATCAGCCCGGCGATCGCGAACGATCCTTCGAGCAGCAGAAAGCAGACGATGCCACCGGGATGGGTGTGCTTGAGTCGCAGCACCCGTGCATACCAGGTCGGATGACTCTCGGCCGATGACCGTCGACGGCGGTAGGTCATCTCATGCCTCCCTGTTCCGGGCGGCGCTCATCGCGAAAACTGCACGTTCCAACGCGTACCCCCGATCTTCTGATCCGCCCTTGACATCGGCGTTGCAGACGGCCGTCGCATGCATTGCGTCGACGAGCCCCGCCGCCGTCCAACCGCGCGATTGGCGCTGCGCGCGCTCGATCTTCCACGCCGGCATGCCCAATGTGGATGCCAGCTGATATGGATTTCCGCGTCCGGCCGACGCGACGCGCGCGACCGTTCGGACGCCGTCGGCCAGCGCATCGGCGATCGGCACCGGGTCGACGCCCACCTGCAACGCCCACCGCAGCGCCTCGAGCGCGCCTGGGACGTCACCGACCATCGCGGCGTCGGCCACTGCGAAGCCGCTGACTTCGGCCCGGCCGCGGTAATAGCGCGACACCGATTCGGCCGTCATGCGACCGCCCGTGTCGGCGGTAAGTTGCGCGACCGCCGCGGCAAGTTCGCGAAGGTCGTTGCCGACCGCGACCAGCAGTGCATCGGCCGCGTCTTCCGGGCACGCGCCGCCGAGGCGGCGGAACTCGGCGCGGACGAAGTCGACCCGCTCGCGATGACGGGTGATCTTCGCGGCCGTGACGATCTCGGCACCGGCCGCTCGCAACCCGTCGGCGAATGCCTTGTTCTTGGCTCCCCCGGGATGCACGACGACGAGCAACACGTCGGGATCCGGATCACCCGCGTAGTCGAGTAACGCGGCGACGAGGTCTTTGCGTGCGTCCTGCCCGTTGCGCAGGAGCACGATGCGGCCGCCGCCGAACAACGACGGGCTCACCAGCTCGGCCACATCGCCCGGTGTGGCGCCGCCCGCGTCGAGTTCGCGCAGCTCAACTGCGTCGTCACGAGCGCGGGCGGTGGACACTGCGGCATCGACGGCGCGTGCGACGAGAAGCTCTTCGTCGCCGGTAATCAGACAAATCGGGGAGGGCGCCAACGTCACGCCGCCCATCCTAGAACGATCAATGCCACGGACGGTATCCCTCACATCACTCAGCGCTGTAGTCGATCGGGTGACATTCCAGTCTGTCGCCGCCGGCGCGCGTCTGTCGCCGCAGGAAGCGAGCGAGCCGCACGACGACCCGTCCTGAACCTATCGCCAACCTCCGACCAACACCGCACGCAGCCGACCAACAGCGCACGCGGCGTTGTTGCCAGGGCTGCCGACGGATCACGGCGACCTTTGGCCGGGTTGCCGGCCGCGCATCGACACGCCGAGCCCCGTCGCCGTCCGTACGGCGGCGAGGTCGCCGCTGCCGTCCGTACGCAGGACCCGTGCGCCACCGGCGGCGAGCCGATCGAGTGCGGCGACACTCGGAAGGCCGTACTCGTTGTCGACACCGACCGAAACGAATACGGCCGCCGGATCGGCCGCCGCCAAAAAGGGCCAGTCCTGGTAGGCCGAACCGTGATGCGGCATCTTGAGTAGATCGGTCTTGAGCGCCGCCGCGCCGACCGCCGCCAGTATCTCGGTCTGCTCTTCCACTTCCGCGTCACCGGTGAGCAGCAATCGCTCCCCGGCCTCATCGGCCCGGATGACGAGCGAGTTGTTGTTGGGGTCCGAGCGTGTGCCGGTGACCCGGGCGACCGGCCCGAGCACGGTGAGCCGCACGGGACCGTAGGTCAGGACTTCCCCGATCGTCGGCACGCTCACCGGGATGCGGTCGGCCGCGGCGGTCCGGATCACGTCGCGGTAGCCGGCGGTCGGCTCCTCGAACGGTGACACCAGCATCGCGCCGACGTGCCGGCCGTCGAGCACGCCTGCGAGACCGCCGACGTGGTCCTCGTGGAAGTGTGTGAGGACGAGGAGCGGCACATCGTCGACGTGAAGTCGACGCAGGCATCCGTCGATGGCGGTGGGCTCCGGTCCGGTGTCGACGACGATCGCCGCGCCGCCGCCGAGCGGCAAGACCGAGCCGTCGCCCTGACCGACATCGCACATGACGAACAGCACGTCGCGCGGTGGCCAACCGCCCGCGATGACCCGGACAGGGACCGCACCGATCACGCCCGCGACCAGCGCTACTCCGGCGATGATGCGAACCGGCCGGTGTCGGGCGGCGACGATGCCGGCGGCAAGGATCGCGGCCAGCGCCAGCGCACCCCATACACCGCTGGGCCAGGCCGCGACGGCGTCTGGCGCGGCCGCGCCACGCTCCGCGACGAGGAGGAGCCACCGGGCCGGCCAACTCGCGAGCCACGCCAGGAACGCGGCACCGGGCGGCCAGAGCGGCGAGATGACCGCGGCCGCCACCCCGAGGATCGTCGCGGCCGGCACCGCCGGAATGGCAACGAGATTCGCCGGTACGGCGATGATGCTGACCGTCCCGCTGAACCCGGCGATCAACGGTGAGCACGCGACCTGGGCAGCGGCCGGAACGGCGAGCGCTTCGGCCGCGCCCCGGGGCACTCGCCGGCGCAGCAACGCATCACGCCAATGCGGTGCGATGAGAAGAAGACCGGCGGTCGCGAACGTCGACAGCCCGAAGCCGATGTCGGTCGCCAAGGCCGGGTCGTACACAACCAGAACGGTGACCGTCGCTGCCAGCGCCGGGACCGCGGCACGCACCCGACCGGTGGCGAGCGCGACGAGGCCGATGCAGCCCATGGCGGCGGCGCGTAAGACGCTCGGTGTCGGCCGGACGAGGATGACGAATCCAACGAGAGCGACGCCGCAGACGATGGCGGAGATCGTCGGTCCGGCGCGGAACCACCGGCACATCAGCAGGACGCATCCGATGATCATGGCGACGTTGCTCCCGCTCACGGCCAGCAGATGTGTCATGCCCGTCGTACGGAACGCGGCCGCAACGGCCGGATCCAGATGCGTCGTGTCGCCGTCGATCAGGCCCGGGAGCAGGCCCCGAACCTGGGCCGGCAGGCCGGTGCACGCGCGCTGCAATCCGGCGCGCAGTGAACCGGCGATCCGTTGGGTCCACGGTGGGCGACCGACCAGCGTCGGCGGCGCGGTGACCGAAACGACGGCCGCGTCCAGATCGGCACCGTCCGACACGCCAAGGCGACCGCCGACGGTCGTACGTTGACCGGGTAGCAGTCCCGCCCAGGCACCATTGCTGACCAACACGAACACCCGAGCCGAGAGTCGGGTGGTCGCGCCGGCGGTCGCGATGCGGGTCAGGCGCGCATCGAATCCGTACGTCGGCGGTCCGATGCCCGGGCGGCCGACCGGATGCGGGTCACTGCTCACCGTCAACGACAATGTCGCTCGGGTTTGCGTCCGGGCGAGACCGGCGAGTGGCTGTGCGTGTGCGTTCGCGAGCTGGGCCGCCGTGGCCCCGGCGCCACAGACAGCGCCGATCAGGAACGCCAGCACGGCCCACCGCATCGCCACCCACCACGATTCCGGCATCGAAGCGTCCACGTCCCGCGCCGGTCGCCAGCGCATGGTGCCGTCGCCGGGTCGCTTCCGTTCTGGCAACCGTGCTGGCCACCGTTCTGGAAATGGTTCTGGCCACCGTTCTGGCAACCGGCTCAAACGCAGCCGCCGCAGCCATTCGACGGCGATCGGGGCGAACCAGACGAGGACGCCGCACAGCAGTGCACCCGCCGCAAGCCAGATCGCGCCGGCCGTACTGGCATGAAGTGCCGCGACCGCCGACAGCCACGTGCCCGCGGCCGCCCCGACCAGGCGTACGTCCGGCCAACCCGCCGCGGTCACACGGTCACCAGATCCTTGATCTCAGCGAACTTCGCGTCGCCGATGCCCGACACATTGCGCAACTCGTCGACGCTCCGGAACGCCCCGTGCTGGGTGCGGTAATCGATGATCCGTTGGGCCAACGCCGGACCGATACCCGGCAGCGTGTCGAGGTCGGCCTCGGTCGCGGCGTTCAGATTGATCGGTGCGCCCGGCTGAGCCGTGCCGCTTGGATCGCCGGCGCCGGACCCGCCCGCGCCGG
>DATCXD010000354.1:0-6067 GCA_036566005.1 Micromonosporaceae bacterium
CCGCGCCCGCGCCGCGCTCGACCTGGTCGGGCTCGGCGACCGGGGCGGTCACGAGCCGAGCCAACTATCGGGGGGCCAGCAGCAGCGCGTGGCCGTGGCCCGTGCGCTCGTCACCGCTCCGGCGCTCGTGCTGGCCGATGAGCCGACCGGCAACCTGGACAGCCATTCGACCGCCGAGGTCTTGGGTGTGTTGGACCGCCTCAACCAGTCCGGCCGCACGATCGTGCTCATCACCCACGAACCGGACGTCGCCGACCACGCGTGCCGGTTGATCCGGTTGGTGGACGGCCATATCGTGACCGATCAGCGGCACCGGCCGCTGCCGTACCGGCAACGTTCGGCGATCGCGTCGTGAACCCGTACGAGACGGTCCGCTTTGCACTGCGCGGGGTAACGGCGAACAAACTGCGGTCGGGCCTCACCGTGCTCGGCATCCTGATCGGTGTCGGAGCGGTCATCCTCCTCGTCGCAGTCGGCAACGGCGCCCAACTCGCGATCCAGAAGAGCATCGAGTCGCTCGGCACGAATACGCTCACGATCTCGTCCGGCGGCGGCCGCGCGTCCGGGGCGACGAGCCGCAGCACCGAGCTCACGCCGGAGATCGCGACGTCGCTGGTGGACAAGGACCTCGCGCCGGACGTGAAGAGCGCGTCGCCGGTCGTCACCACGTCGCAGGACGCGACGTACAACGGCAGCGACACGACGATCAGCCAATTCATCGGTACGGTGCCGGGCTACCTGCCGGCCGAGAACTACTCGGTGGCGACCGGGACGCCGTTTACGACGTCGGACGTCGACGCCGGCCGGAAGGTCGTGCTGATCGGGCAGACCGTGAACACGGATCTGTTCCCGGACGGCGGTGCGCTCGGGAAGCAGATCACGGTCAACGGGACGCTCTTCACCGTCGCGGGTGTGTTGGCCAACAAGGGATCGGCCGGTTTCGCCGACCCGAACGACGTGGCGATCGCGCCGATCAGTGCCGTCCGCGCATCGCTGACCGGCTACGGCTCGGTGAGCCAGATACTGGTCGAAGCGGCTAGCGCCGATCGTGTCGACGCCGCCCAGAACGAGATCACCGGCATCCTCAATACCCAAATCAAGGTGACCGACACGGCCAACGAGCCGTTCCGGGTGCGCAATCAGGCACAGTTGCTGTCCACCCGTACGGACACGTTGAAGACATTCACTGTCCTGCTCGCCGCCGTGGCCGGCATCAGCCTGCTGGTCGGCGGCATCGGCATCACGAACATCATGATGGTGACCGTCACCGAGCGGACCCGCGAGATCGGCATCCGTAAGGCGCTCGGCGCCCGGCGGCGCACGATTCTCACGCAGTTCCTGGTCGAGGCGACCGTGCTGTCGGTGCTCGGCGGCGGCCTCGGCGTCATCGCCGCGCTGATCGGCGCCCGGTTCACGATCGCCGGCATCAAACCGTCCGTCGTTTCGAGTTCGGTGCTCCTTGCGATCGGTGTGTCCGTCGCCGTCGGGCTGTTCTTCGGCAGCTATCCGGCCAGCCGCGCCGCGTCCCTGCGTCCGATTGAGGCACTTCGCTATGAGTGAGATGGCGCGGGGCGAGGTCCCCAACCAGGCTCCGCCGACCACGGTCACGACCACATCGCGCGGCGCCCACGCGGTCGACGACGTCGAGTTCGCCGACGGATTCGCCAGCGGCAGCAACGCGCGCGAGACCATCGATCTGAGTGCCGATCCGTTCGCCGACGACCTCACGGCCGAACTCCAAGCGGCCGCGCCGAAGCCCTGGCACAACCGGGCGACCGTCGTGCTCGGCGCGTTGGTGCTGATCGTGGGCGGCTTTCTCGGCGGCGTACAGGTGGAAAAGCATTATGGAAAGACCACGACGGCGGCGAACGCGCGCGCGGCCCTTTCGCGGTTTGCCAACGCCCGCGGTGGTGCCGGCGGGATCGGCGGCTTCGGCCGCGGCGCCGGAAGCGGGGGTACGGGCACGGGCGGCGGCACCGCGTCGGCCGCTCCGTCAACGACATCCGGTGGTACGTCGGCGCAGACGAACACCGGCAAAATCACGTTGGTCGACGGGAGCACGATCTACGTAACGCTGGCCAGTGGCGACGTCTTGACGGTCAAGACGACGTCGGCGACCAACGTCTCGGTCGGCTCGGTCAGCAAGGTCAGCGGCCTCGCGGCCGGCCAATCGGTGACGGTGACCGGCCCGACCGACTCGTCCGGCAACGTCACTGCGACGTCGATCACCGCCGGCTCCTGACGCGCTCAGATCATGAGTTTCATGCCCTCGTGGCTCGCGGCGAAGCCCAGCCGGGCGTAGAAGCGGTGGGCGTCCGGCCGGCGTTTGTCCGAGGTGAGTTCGACGAGCCTGCAGCCGCGTTCGCGCGCCCGCCCGATCGCCCACATCATCAACTCGCCGCCGAGCCCAGCCCCGCGCCGGTCAGCGCGAACCCGGACCGCTTCGACGTGCGAGCGCTCGCCGCCGTGCCGCCCCAGAGTCGGGATGTAGGTGATCTGCATGCAGGCAACGACCTCGCCATCCTCGTCGCCCACGATGAGCAGGTTCCTCGAGTCGCTGTCGATGGTCGCGAACGCTGCCTCGTATTGCTCGTCGACGACCGGGTAGTCGCGATTCTTGCCGAGCTCGTCGTCGACGAGGAGTGCCACGATGGCGTCGAGGTCGCCTCGGACCGCCTCACGGATGATCATCCGTTCACCTCGCTCAGGTGGCGGCGCGCGGCCGAGGTGCGAATGGCCATTCCTCGAATCCCCGGCACCGGCCATCGACGGTGAATCGCATCACCCACAGATTTCGGAACTCCTCCATCGTCGGGCGTCCGTAGTGGACCTCGACGCGTTCGACGGCAGTGTCCCCGTCGATGGCGACCACTTCGCTGGTCATCGTGAAATCCTCGTCGGGCCCGGAGCGGTGGCGCTCCCACATGATGCCGATCGCGGGCAGACCGACGACCGGCTCCTCGTACGGGCCTGGCGAATAGACCGCGTCGGCCGTGAACAGCCCGGCCAATGCCTCGGTGCCCGGGGATCGCCAGGCCCGCTCGTAGCCGGCGACCCAGTGCGCAACGTCCTCGGTGTCCATATCGCCGATCCTGCCAGACGCCACCGACACCGTCCGGCGCTCCGCGCGTCACGGGTGCACGCACCCGCTCTAGGCAGCCGGAACGGCAGATTGGCACCTACGCTGAGCCGGATTGACCCGGGTGAGCTCGACTCGGCGGCCCGAGCGTTCGGGGTTCAAGAGCTATCGCGATCTCCGCCTCGGGAGCCTCGAGTTTCGCTTTGGACACGCTGGGGTTGACCGTGCCGACGCGCGTCGTCCCGCAAACGCCCGATTACGGGACGGCTTCCCAACAACCGTTACATGCCGCGGCGGCCCGAGCATCCCTCTGACCTGCGTAGGCAGCCCCGTGCTACTCCAACCGTGTCGCCGCCGCTGGTTGCCGCGAGCGCCAGTTTTGCCACCGCCCATTCGAACCCACCCGACGCGACCCCGGATCGCCATCTCGGGGTTGGGTCGGCGGCTGCTGGCGCGGGCTCGGTCGTATCCCCGACAGTTCGTCACTGAGCCGAACGAATCGGGGCTGCCATACATCGGTCTTCGCCGATACACTGCGGCCCGACTGCCGTACCGACAGGCATTTCGTGAACGGGGGAAGATCTTGGTTCTCAAATTAGCGCTCCGCGCCGCACTGAGCTTGTCCACAGTGGCTGTGTTCGCTGTCGGGCTCACTACGCCGGCAATTGCGTCGTCGGAAACGTCTGTCATCGCACTGACGTCGCTGTCCTTCGCGTCGACATCCGTCGACGCGACGACGCCTGGCACCACGGTCAGACTCGACTGGTCGGTAAGGGACACCGTCAAGAAGGCGACGAACATCTGGGGGACGATCAGCGTCCGCCAACGCGGCGCCCTGCCCGGCACATTCGTCGGACCGACGCAAACCATCACGTTCGGGACGCTGTGGGACGGAACGATCTCGGTGCTCGCCTACAAGGGCGACGTTCATAACTCAAGCTATGCGTACGCCTTCCCTGTCCCGCAGTACGCCACGACCGACCACAACACCTGGGCCATAACCGGGGTGACTATCCGCGACGATGCGTCGCATCACCGCTCTTACACCACGGCGCAGGCGGCCGTGCTCGGGAACACCGAGTTCACCGCCACTCAGCTCGTCGACTCGACCGCACCCGAGATCGGCGTCCTCAGCCTCGGCCCCCAGCAAACCGACACCATCGACAACGCCGGTCGCCCCGTCCAGGTCGACTACCAGCTGGCCGTGACCGAGGAGGAGGCCGGGTTCTCCGACGGCAAGCTCGTCGTCACCGGACCGGGCGGCCAGACGATTTCGACCTCGTTCGCGATGGGTACCGCGCCGGACGGTTCGCCGACGTGCGGCACCGACGAACTCGGCGTCAACATCGATCCGCTGTGTGACATCCTCGTGACGTTCCCCCAGGATGCGGCGGCCGGGACGTGGATCCTCACGTCGGTTGAACTGACCGACGTCCTGGGCAACCGCAACAGCCAGGCCGGCCTTGCGCTGGCGCCGCTGGTCGTGACACAGGACGCCGTCATCCACGCCAGCGGCTTTTCGCTGAGCGCGGCCGAGGTCAACAACTGGAACGGCCCAGTCACCGTCCAATTGAGTATGTCAATTCAGGACAACGCTGCGCCGGTAACCTCAGTCGTCATCGACGGGACGGGGTGCGCGGAGCCATCGATCACGCCGACCGATAACGGCGACGGGACGGTCTCCATCCCCGTCCAGATCCTGCCGCTAGTCCCGCGGTGCGACGTGACCGGCGTCAAGATCGTTGATGCCGGCGGCAACACTTCGGTGTTCGGCAGCACCTACGACCTGCCCGGACTAGGCCTGACCATCACGCAAATCCCGGACACTCCACCGACCGCTACCGCCGCGGCGCTCAGTACGACGTCCTTTCCGGCGTCTAACGAGCCACCCCGCATCGGCCTGACCGGCCAGGTCCACTCGGTGGTTGGCGTCAACAGGCTTGATATGGCGGTATACGACGCAAACGGCACGATAGTCACCGTGTCGAATGACACCTTCGGTTACGTCCTCGATGGCACGGTTCAGTCCAGCGCGCCGCTTCCTGCGCTTTCGCCAGGCACATACAGGGTCGCCTTCACCATCACTGATCAAGCTGGCCTCTTCACGATGTATGGCTACCCAGGGTTCCCGCCACCGCCGTTCGGCGAGTTGCAGTTCACCGTCACGCCATAGCGGTATCGCGGCGGGCGGGAGCGCCGCCACCGGCGCGCTCGCCCGCCGCTTTCATAACGTGACGTCGTGGATCGGGTCATGGACGGCGGGCAATCGGTCAGCGTCACTCCCTCGCGGGGCGAGGCGTCGATGCCGGCTGCGGCGGGAGCGCCCGATACAACGTGGAGCGGCCGACCTTCGGTTGCCGGACGATGGGTGGTGATCGACTCGCCGCGGGCGGCGGGCAAGCGCGGGCCGTGTTTCGCGCTGGCTGCCCCAGCTCCGTTAATGGCACTGCGGTCCGCCGCCCGCGCGCCGTCACGCCTCCGGCACCATGATTCGTACACATCTCGTACCCAGCCTCGTCCAGAGATGATCATGAACGCGACCGAGTTCGAGCACACGGTCACCGCGTGGATGCTCGGCGACCCCCGCCGCGCGATTGCCGACGTCGACAACGCCACGCCGCCCGCGTCGTGACTGACCTCAGGTGCCGTTCACACGCCGATAACCGTTACTGACCACCGACATGAAGGTCATCGGCGACTCTTTCAACGGCTCGCCGGTTTCTTCGGCTTGGACGATCCAATTGTTGCCAATGTAGATCGCCACATGGTGGCCACTGTTGTAGAAGACCAGGTCACCGACCCGCAGGTCAGCCTTGCTAATTGCATGCGACTCGTCCCATTGCGAGCCGGTGTAGTGCTCCAAGGTGACACCCGCGGCCTTCCAGGCGACCATCGTGAGCCCGGAGCAGTCGTACTCGCTGGGTCCGGCCTCAGCCCAGCCGTACCAATGGATCGGCCAGACCAGCGAACACGCCTTCTTTGCGGCCG
>DATCXD010000361.1:0-3321 GCA_036566005.1 Micromonosporaceae bacterium
CGTCTACGCCGCCACCGTGGCCGCCGTCGTCACCGGGCGGGTCGTCGTGGCCGCCCCGGCCGTCACCATTGTCGTCGCTCGCCGTCGGTGAGGGCGTCGCGGTCGGCGAGCCCGGGCCGCCGCGACCGTGGTCGTCGGCGTCGGGTGCGGTGATGGCTTTGGCGACACCGTTCGCGCAATGCACCGATACCTTCAGGTCTTCGGCCACATCGCTCTCGAACCGGACGCTGACCACCGATGCCGGCCCGAGGACCGGATCGTCGGCGCGGAACCCGGTGTTCGGGGTCCACCGCAGCAGGGTCGTGACGTTTCCGCTGCACCGGACCACGACCGTTCCGGCGGCCGTGCTCACGGCTTGCGAGCCGTCAGTCGCCTGGGCGGCGTCCGACAGCGTCGTGTTCGCGGTCGTTACGGGCGCCGGCAGAGCCGCCAGATGCCGCGCCACATCCTGCTGACTCAATACGTCGTGACCGTTCCCGGTCGAGGCGGCCGCAACGGCCGCCGTCCCTGCGCCAACGGCGACAACCGCCGCGACGCCTCCCAGCGTCAAGCTGATCCATCGGTTTCTCATGTCCACCACCGTGCCGCGCGCCGTGCTAAGAGCAGGCTAAGCGGATGTCAAGCATTGCCTCTAGATCTGTGGTACGGCCTCGCGCGCGGGTAGGTTCGCCGACATGCCGCATATTTTGGTGGTCGAGGACGACGCCGCCGTGCGTTCCGCGCTGCTCCGCGCGCTCGGCGACCGAGGGTACGCGACTAGTTCGGCCGCGACCGGCATGGCCGGGCTCGCGGCCGCGGTCGATGGCCAGCCCGACCTCGTCGTCCTCGATCTCGGCCTGCCCGACATAGATGGTGGCGAACTGCTGCGGATGTTGCGCGCGGTCAGTGCCGTCCCGGTGATCGTGGCGACCGCCCGCGACGATGAACAGCAGATAGTGCGCGCGCTCGACGCCGGCGCCGACGACTACCTCATCAAGCCGTTCGGTGCGGCTCAGCTCGACGCACGGATCCGGGCCGTGCTGCGGCGCGCGATTTCGCCGGAAGACGGTCGACCGGCTCCGATCGAGGTTGGCGGCCTGGTGATCGACCCGAACGCGCGGACGGTCACGCTCGACGGCATCCGGCTCGATCTCAGCGCGCGCGAGTTCGATCTGCTGCGATATCTCGCCGAGCGTGCCGATCAGGTGGTGAGCAAGCGAGAGCTGTTGACCGAGGTGTGGCGGTTGCCGTACGGCGGGGCCGACAAAACGGTCGACGTACACCTGTCGTGGCTGCGACGCAAGCTCGGCGAGACCGCGCAATCGCCTCGCTACCTGCACACCGTACGGTCGGTCGGGGTACGCCTGAGCACGCCCGGCGTGCCGGCACCCGTGGACCAGCCGTGAGCGCCGTCGGTGCGGCCGCCGACCGTGGCCCGGGCGTGCGCCGGCAACTGGCCACTCTCGTCGCGGTGACGATGTCGTTGGTGCTCCTCGCGTTCCTCGTGCCACTGGGCATCGTGCTCCGCGGCGCCGCAGCCGATCGGGCGATCGCGGCGGCGACTCAGGAGGCACAGTCGATGGCGGCGATGATCGCGGCCGATCCCGACTCCGCCGACGTCTACAACGGCGAGCACGTGGTGTCCGGGCTTGCCGTGTCGGTGTTCATGCCGGACGGCACGGTCAATGGCCAGCCGTCGTCCCGTACGCCGTCGATCGACCTGGCCAGCCGCGGTCAGGCATTCACGGCGTCGAGCAACGGCGGCGTCGAAGCGCTGGTGCCGGTGCAGGGTCTGCCGAACGGGACCGAGGTCGTCCGTGCCTACGCTTCGCCGGCCTTGTTGCACGATGGTGTCGCGCGTACGTGGGCCGTGCTTGTTGCCCTCGGCCTCGCGCTGCTCGTCCTCGGCTTGCTTCTCGCCGACCGGCTCGGGCAGCGTCTCGTCGGCTCGGTGACCCGGCTCGCCGGGACCGCGGACCGCCTCGCCGACGGCGATCTCGAGGCTCGCGCGTCGCTCGACGGGCCTCGGGAACTCCGGCGCGTCGGCGCCGAGCTGAACCGGCTGGCGTCGCGCATCAGCGAACTGCTCGTGGCCGAGCGGGAAGAGGTCGCCGATCTCGCGCACCGGCTGCGTACGCCGGTGACAGCCCTTCGCCTCGACGCCGAAGCCGTGGACGATCCCGAGGACCGGCAACGGTTCGCCGGCGACGTCGACCATCTCACGCGCATCGTCGACGAAGTGATCCGCACCGCGCGGCGGCCGGTACGTGAGGGCGTCGGCGCGCATGTGGACCTCGGAGCGGTGGTCGCACAACGGATCGCGTTCTGGATGCCGCTGGCCGAGGACGACGGGCGTGCCATCGAATCGGTCGTGCCGACCGGCCCGGTCCTCGTGCGGGGCAGCGAGGCGGATGTCGGCGCCGCCGTGGATGCGTTGATACAGAACGTCTTCGCGCATACGCCGGACGCGACCGGGATGCGGATCGAAGTCACCGCGCGGACCGAAGGCGGCGGTGTGTTCGTCGTCGCCGACGACGGGCCGGGCTTTTCCGAGTCGGACTCGCCCGGCGGTGGTCCAGCGCGCGGAGCGTCCGACACATCGACCGGCCTGGGTCTGGATATCGCTCGTCGCACCGCCGAGGCGTCCGGTGGTGCGATGCGGATCGGCCGAACGCTGCACGCGCCGCGCACCACCGTGACACTGCCCGCCGGCGCCGTGTCGCGACCGGCCGGCGATCCGGACTCGGACACCACCGTCGAGTTCCCGTTGGGCGGCGCCATCATCACGCTAACCTTCGGCCCACCCACCGACTCGCCCACCGCCCACGGATAGCCCACCCGTCAACCTTCGTGCCCCGACCACCTACGACTCTGCACGCACCAACGCCAGCAGAGTCGTAGTGCACCCAACCAAACTCCGCCACCGCCCTACGACTCTGCGTGCACCAACGCCAGCAGAGTCGTAGTGCACCGTCGCGGCATCACGACCGGACCAACCGCAGACGCCGAGCAGCGCCGCTGACTGCCATGATCCGTGATCTTGCAGCCCCACGGCCCTGATCATGGCGGCAGTTGGCTCTTCCGGTTTCAAGATCGCGGATCATGGCCCGGCCGTGCCGAGAGGTGGCACGCAACCGCTTTCCGTACCACGTACACCCGCAAAGCCTTAACCCGCCGCGCTTCGACGCCGCCGCACGTCGGACAAGGTTTTGGCGCCGGCTTGCCCACGAAGACCTAGAACGATCTGTCAGTCGAGTGGGTAAACCGGCGCCAAAACCGCAACAGCTCAGCTGGCACGCAACCGCTTTCCGTACCACGTACACCCGCAAAGCCTTAACCCGC
>DATCXD010000368.1:0-2473 GCA_036566005.1 Micromonosporaceae bacterium
TCGCCCCGCCGGCCACGCGTCGCCGAAGCTCGACGACCCAGGTCCCGTCCGGGAGTTCGGTCGACACGTGCACGACGAGATCGGGTCGGCCGAGCGCGTCGATCGCGGCCGGGATCGTCGCGGACGTGTTGACCACCAGCACGTCGCCGGGCGTGAGCACATCGGGCAGGTCGGCGAACCGGTGGTTGCTGAGCCGGCCGTCCTCGCGCCGGCCGACGAGCATCCGGACCTGGTCGCGGGCGATGCCGCGAGCCTCCGGCGGTTCGTGGGCGGACAGCGCGGGCGGCACGTGGAATTCGAGGGACACGGGGGACGTCCTGCTGGTCTTGGTGGCCAAAGTCGTCGACCTCATGTCGTCGGGCGCGCAACGAAGTCGGCCAGCCGATAGCGACCGGACGCCGGGCGGGCGTCCAGCAGACCGACGAGGCCGGGCGCCACCGTTTCGGGTAGCGGCCGGTCGCTGATGTCCTCGCCCGGGAACGCGAGCTGGTGCATCTGCGTACGCAGATCGCCCGGGTCCACGCGCCACACGGTCACGTATGTTTCCTCGGCCGCGAGCACATTGCGCAGCTGTTCCGTGGCGGCCTTGGCGGCGCCGTAACCGCTCCAGCCCGGGTACGCCTCGATGGCCGCGTCGGACGTGACGTCCACGACGGTGCCGTGCGACATGCGCAACAGCGGCAATGCCGCTTGGGTCAGCGCATGCGGCGCGACGACGTTCGTCTCGACGATGTCCCGCAGGGCCGCGGGATCAAGGTCGGCGCCGGCCGGCAGTGGGCTCGGCCCCAGCGTGCCGGCGTTGTTGACCAGGAGGTCGAGGTGGCCACGCGCGGCTTCGATCAGCGCGGCCCGATGGGCCGGCGCGGTGATATCGCCGGCGAGCGCCTCGACGTCGGCGCCGGGCGACCGCTCGCGGAGTTCCGACACCGCCGCGGCCAGTGCGTCGCCGCCCCGTGCGTCGATAATGAGCGCCCATCCCTCGGCGGCGAGTGCATGGGCGAGAGCAAGCCCGAGGCCGCGGGAAGCTCCGGTGATGATGGCAGTAGGCATACTCCGACGCTATGGCGACGTGACTGGCGTGCGGATCGGGCCCGAGCCGGCCGCGGCCTCGGTCCTTGGACCTAGGACCGCTGCCGCATGTCGCGACGGCGCCGGACGGCTAGCGTCGTACCTGTGGATTCGCGCCGGACGCTCGACGAGCTCAGCGCAGCCGTGCTCGCGGTCGCGGAGCACCGATCGGTTCGCGACGTGTTGCAGACCATCGTCGGTACGGCCCGGAGCCTGCTCGACTGCGACTACGCGGCCCTCGGCGTGCCGGACGACCAGGGTGGGTTCGCCGAATTCGTGGTTGACGGCATCACCGACGAGCAGTGGGCCGCGATCGGTCCACTCCCCCGCCAGCACGGCATGCTCGGCGTGATGCTGTCCGACCCGGCGCCGCAGCGGCTGCACGACCTGCACGCCGATCCACGATTTCGGTGGTGGCCGGCCGCTCACCCGAAGCTCGGCGCGTTCCTCGGCGTGCCGATCATGGGGTCACTCACCGCCGACGACGAGATTCTCGGCGCGATCTTCCTCGCCAACCCGAAGGGTCGGCCCGAGTTCAGCGACGACGACGAGCGGCTACTCGGCGTGCTCGCGGCGCACGCGGCGATCGCCCTGACCAACGCGCGCCTGTTCGAGCGCGGGCGCGAGTTGACGCTCGTCCAGGAGCGGCAACGGATCGCCCGGGAACTGCACGACGCCGTCGCGCAGACGCTGTTCAGCCTGCGGCTGACCGCTCAAGCCGCGGCCGCGCTCGTCCATCGTGACCCGGATCGCGCCATCGCCGAACTCGACACCGTGACGACGCTCGCGACGGAAGCCACCAACGAGCTGCGCCAGATCGTCGCGGAGTTGCGACCGCCGGATCTGTCCCGGGAGGGCCTGGCCGCGACACTCCGCGCGCGCGTTGCGTTGCTGAACCGTGTACACGGCGCGTCGATTACGTACGCGGACGAGGGCTGCCCGAAGCCCGCGCCCAAGGTCGAGGAGGCGATGCTCCGGGTCGCCGAGGAGGCGCTGCACAACGCGCTGCAGCACGCTCGGGCCGCGCACGTGACCGTGGCGTTGCGAGGTGACGACCACCGGTGGATCCTCGAAGTCCACGACGACGGCCACGGCTTCGATCCGGCCACCGCCAACGCGTCACACCGTCTCGGGCTCGCCTCGATGCGCGAGCGGTCGCATGCCGTGCACGGGCGGATCACCGTCGAGTCGACGCCGGGCCGGGGCACAACCATCCGGATGGAGGTGCCGCATGAGTGACGCACCGATCCGCGTCCTCATCGCCGACGACCACGCCGTCGTACGCCGCGGTCTGCGTACGTTCCTCGAACTGCAGGACGACATCGACGTGGTCGGCGAGGCGTCCGACGGGTACCAGGCGGTCGAGCTGGCCGGGCGGCTGCGCCCGGACGTGGTGCTGATGGAC
>DATCXD010000410.1:0-2200 GCA_036566005.1 Micromonosporaceae bacterium
GCCCGCAGCGCAACGAGTTCGCGCTCCAGCGCCTCGATCCGCATGAACGCATCGGTCTCGGTGCCGGTCAACGCCGCCCGGGCGCGGCCGACCGCACGCGGTGCCGGCTGGCCGGTGACGACCGGTCGATCCGACCAGTCCAGCCCCATGTCGGGGACGTGACTCGCGCGTACGAGCTTGACCAGCGTCTGCGTCCAGTCGGTCAACTCGTACGTCGACGGGCGGTCCTGCGGACGGTCGGCCAGGACGGCCAGCATGTGATCGCGTAGCGCCGGACGTCCGGTGAACACGTCGTGGCGGTCCATCGGCGGTGCGCCGCTGCCCCGCGGGGCGACGCCCGAGATCAGAAAGAACGCGACGGCGCCGAAACCGTGGACGTCGTACGCGGGAGTGACCTCGCCACTGAGCGCCTCCGGCCCACCCGACTCCGGCGTGTACGCGATCTGGGTGATCTCGGCACTGCGCCAGTAGCGCGCGCCGGTGAAGTCGATGAGCCGCGTGTCGCCGTTGGTCAGCACCATGATGTTGGACGGCTTGACGTCCATGTGCAGCACCGGGCAGATCGTGACGTTGTCCGGCTCGTGCATCGCCTTGAGCGATTCGGCCAGGGCGAGCAGCGATGCGGTGGCCGACAGCCGGTTGGTGGCGCCGAAACCCGCCTTCGACGTCACATAATCGCGCAGGTTGATGCCGTGCAGATAGTCGTAGACCTGGTAGGGCACCGCATCCCGGCCGGCCGGCGCGGCGCCGGTGACGTGCGGCGGCGGACCGTAGAATCCGTCGACCCGCCGGCAGATGGCGGGCACGCCGCGGGTGTTCAGATCCATGAGCGCGGCGTCACCCTTGTCCCAGGAGCGAAGTTCGTCCGCTAATGTTCGCTTCGGGTTGATCCGGAAGACCTTGACGGTTACCGCGGTCGACGTCACCCCGCCGCACAGCCGTACGCCCCGGTAGACGTCGGCCTGCCCGCCGGCCCCGAGGCGGGCGACCAGGCGGTATCGCTGGAACGTCTCGGCGAGCGGGCTGGCCGGGCCGCACACGAGGTCGACCACCGCGGACTCGCCCATGACCCACCCTTCGCGGCACCTCGGTGCCGGACCGACATCTGGCCGCACCCGGTAATGGCACGCCGACTTCGAGCGTAGCGAAGCCGCGCCGCACCGACCGCCACTGTGGCGCGGAGCAGCCGAATCGGTCCCTGGTCGGGCCCGGTCCGGCCGGGTAATCAGGTCGCGCGGTCGGCAACGATGAGCTACACAGTCAGGTGTGACGAGTGACTACCAGCTGCGCATCGCGGTCGACGACGACTGGCCGGTCGTGGCCAAGCTCATGGCCGAAGCGTTCAACGAAGATATGGACGACGACTTCAACGAGCTCGAGCACAGCGTGTTCGAGCCGGCCCGGTCGATCGTGGCGACCCAGAATGGCGCCATCGTCGGCATGGTCTCGGCTTTCACGCGGGATCTGACCATTCCCGGCGGTGTCGTGCCGGCCGCCCACGTGACCATGGTCAACGTCGGCGCCACCCACCGGCGCCAGGGTCTGCTGCGCCGCATGATCGACAAGCTCCACGCCGACAGCATCGCCCTCGGCGAGCCCCTCGCGGTGCTGTATGCCAGCGAGGGTCGGATCTATCAGCGCTTCGGCTACGGCCCGGCGACTCAGCGGCTGACGATCGAGGCCAACGCTCGTGAGGTGTCGTTGCGCGATCCCGCCCGCGATGACGAGGGACAGCTGCGGCCCGTTGCGCCGGACTCCCTCGACGTGTTCGAGAAGGTCTTCGAGGAGGCACGCGGCGAGCGACCCGGTTGGACGGCGCGAGACGAGCGCTGGTGGCATTACTGCACGGCGGACATCAAGTCGGGCCGCAACGGCGCGACCTCGCTGCGGGCCGTTGTCCACGACGGGCCTGGCGGTGTCGACGGGTACATGCTCTGGCGAACCAAGGGCGAGTGGTCCGAGACCGGCCCGAACGGCCAGGTCATCGTGCGGGAACTCATCGCCAACACGCCCGAGGCGTACCGGGCCTTGTGGCGCTTCGCACTGTCCGTCGACCTGACCCGCTCCGCTCGGCAGCGCTTCGCGGCCATCGACGAGCCGCTGCAGTTCCTCGTCAACGAACCTCAGGCGCTCGGCATGCGGCTGGTCGACGGGCTTTGGCTGCGGCTTCTCGACGTGCCGGGCGCACTGGCCGCCCGCC
>DATCXD010000415.1:0-2294 GCA_036566005.1 Micromonosporaceae bacterium
GTCTCATCCGGCAGCAGCCACATCGTCGTCGGATCGTCGAGGAAGGCCATCGTCATGACCCCCGCCGCGGCCTTCGCGGTCGACGCCGGCTCGTACCGGTGGTTGCTCCGGGGCCTTCCGGGATGCCGATAGGGGCCCTCGGCGGATCTCCGTCCGCCAACCTTCTGATGTTCGACTGGCACGGGGTTACCATCCTGTGGTCTGTGCCACAACCGAGCTGGAGGTACGGCCATGCCAACTGAGTCGGAATTGGTGGAGCTCGAAGCTCGCCGAGCGGAGCTGCGCACCGAATATTTGCGTCCGCCCGCCGAACGCGAGTCGACGCCCGGGCGCGGCATCCACCACGCCGCGCTGATCTGTTCGGATGTCGAACGGACGATCCAGTTCTACCAAGGGCTGCTCGGCTTCCCGCTCGTCGAACTCGTGGAGAACCGCGACTACAAGGGGTCGTCGCACTTCTTCTTCGACCTCGGCAACCAGACGCTGCTCGGATTCTTCGACTTTCCGGGCCTCGGTCTACAGCCCGGCGTCGAGTCCATCGGATCGGTCCAGCACATCGCCATCTCGGTTCCGCGCGACCGCTGGGAGCAGCTGCGTGCGCGGCTCGACGAGGCCGACATGACATATTTCGGTCCCGCCCAGGGCATCGCCGAGTCGATGTACTTCAAGGACCCCGACGGCATCCAGATCGAGCTGTTGAGCGACCCGCTGATGTATTTCGCCGGGCGCCAGCTCGACGAGTAACAGGCGGATCGCGTAACAGGTGATCGCGAAGCACCGGATTGCCAACGGACCTGGGGACGCCGGAAACCGAGATCACCCACTCTTTCCCCACGAAGGAAGGTTCTGGACATGAGTGTGTGGAACGCGATGACGTACGAGGGCAAGGACACCATCCTCCGCGTCGTCCGCAACGAGGCCGCGCGCATGTACGCGATGGCCGACAAGCCGGAGATGTGGAACCAGCCGACGATCTCCTGCCCGGGATGGGAGACCCGCGATGTGGTCGCGCACATCGTGGACACGGTCGAGGGCTACTTCCGCGCGTTCGACGCGGCGTACGGCAAGGCCGAAGGCAAGCCGCCACACGGTCTGCCGGTCATGCACACGCTGGTGGACGAGGGCGCCAAAGCGCTGCGTGACATCCCGCAGGCGGAACTCATGCAGCGGCTGAAGGACGACGTACAGAAGCTGCAGGACATGCTGGCGCCGATGTCCGCCGAGGAGTGGACCGGCTTCATGGTCACGCACCCGTATATGGGTCCGGTGCCGGCCTTCTTCTACGCCGCCGGACAACTGATGGACTTCGGCGTGCACTCGTGGGACATCCGGCAGGGTACGTCGCGCGCGCATGGCCTCGATGGCGACGCGGCCGACCTGCTGGTCCCGTTCATGTTCGCGCTATGGCAAGGCACGGTGAAGACCGACGAGATCGCCGAGCCATTTACCATCGGCATTCGGGTCGGTGGTCGCAACGGCGGCGACTACCGGGTGACGCTGTCCAAGGACGGCATGACTTATGAGCCGGGCGAAATCGACGACCTGCCTGCGTATATCGAGTTCGACGCCGGCAGCATGGTGCTCACCGCCTTCGGCCGCGGCAACTTCGGCACCGTTCGCGGCGACTTCGACCTGGCCGAGCGCTACTTGAACGCGTTCTTCCGGATCTAGTTCCGGCACCGTAGTTCGCGTGCCGGGGCCGGCCGCCGTCAGTCCTTCGGGCCGCCGGGGCCGGCCTCGGCGTCGTACTCGCCGGCTGGATGACCGGCCGGCAAGCGATGTTTCGCAATCCGCGACGTCGGCGTGCGCGGCAGCGCGTCGATCTCCTGCCAGAACTGCGGCACCTTGAACGCCGACAGCCGCGTGCCCGTCCACGCGCGCAGTTCGGCGAAGTCCAGCACGTGTCCCTGCTTGGCCACTACGAACGCCTTGACCTCATCCTCGGTGAGCTCCGACGGCACACCGACGACGGCCACCTCAAGCACATCGGGGTGCGATCCGATGGCATCCTCGACCTCGGCCGGCGAGAGGTTCAGGCCTCGCCGCCGCAGCACTTCCTTACGCCGAGCCACGAACGTGTACGTGCCGTCGTCGTTTACCGTCACGAGGTCGCCGGTGTGCATCCAACCGTCCACGACCGCGGCCGCCGTCTCATCTGGCATGCCCCAATAGCCGGGCGTCACGGTCGGGTTTCGTAACAGCAGCTCGCCTGTCTCGCCCGGGCCGAGCGCCTGGTTGTTGTCATCCACCACGCGGGCCTCGTTCACCGTACCGAGCGTCGGGTGCTGGCGCGG
>DATCXD010000427.1:0-7233 GCA_036566005.1 Micromonosporaceae bacterium
GCCGTCGGCGGCCGACCGACACGGGTAGCCCGGCCGATCACGATCGACGATTACGATCCGGCGTGGCCGGCGATCTTCGCTCGTGAGGAGGCCGGCATTCGGCACGCGCTCGGGCCACTCGTGATCGCAATCGACCACGTCGGATCGACGGCCGTGCCCGGCCTCGCGGCCAAGAACCGTCTCGACATCGACGTGATCGTCCCCGATCCGGCCGACGAATCCGCCTATGTTCCGGCGCTTGCGCCGGCCGGCTACCTGCTGCGGACGCGCGAACCCGACTGGTACGAGCATCGCTGCTTGTGGACGCATGATCACGGCGTGAATCTTCACGTGTTCGGCCCGGACTGCGACGAGCATCTGCGCCATCTGATCTTCCGTGATTGGCTACGGCAACATCCGGACGATCGCGACCGTTACGCCGTCGAGAAGCGCCGGATCGCGGCGGCCCATCCGACGGACATCGTCGAGTACGTCAATCAGAAGGCGGCCATCGTCATCGAGATCCTTCGCAAGGCCGGCTGTCCAGACCCGCGCGATTCCGATGCGGCCACGTGTGGCGCGAACGACGGGATCGTCGGGTCTTCGGAGAAGTGCAGCAACTCGCCGGCCTTGGGTCGCACAGCATCACCTTGGCCGAGGCAGCAACCGCCCGGCAAGGTGAATACCCGCAACCCGCATGCGGCATGATGCACTTCTGTGATCGGAAAACTTGAAACCGCACCGGCCCGCACCCGCGCCGACCTCCTGGCCGCACCGGTCGCCGCGGCACTGGCCGCATGGAACGGGACAACGAACGTCGACGACATCGCGGTCGCCGGGATCGACCCTGACCTCGCCGACACCGCGGCGTTCTGCGCTGCGTACGACGTCGGGCTGGACGTGAGCGCAAACTGCGTCGTGGTGGCCGGCAAGCGCGAAGGCATCCAGCGGTTCGCCGCCTGCATGGTGCTCGCGACCACTCGGGCCGACGTCAACAACGTCGTGCGCCGCTTGCTCGACGTACGGAAGCTGAGCTTCGCCCCGATGGACACGGCGGTCAGCGAGACCGGCATGGAGTACGGCGGGATCACGCCGATCGGGCTCCCGGCCGCTTGGCCGATCTACGTCGACGCCGCCGTCGCCGCGACACCACTGGTCGTCATCGGCTCCGGCGTGCGCCGGAGCAAGATCGTGCTACCGGGGGCAACCCTCGCCGAATTGCCGAATGCCCAGGTCGTCGACGGCCTGGCCAACCCGATCTAACGGGACCGGCTCCGACCGGTCCCGCGAAACGCCGGCCGAGACCGCAAGCAACGCCGGCCGGGACCGCAGGCAATGCCGGCCGAGACCTCAGACCTCGCACACGTCGTCGTCGCACGCCGGCCCGGCCGGGCCGACCGGCTGCAGCTTGACCGACTCGCCTTCGCGTCGCTGGACCTCGCGAAGCGTCGCCAGCAGGGTTGCCGGGTCCTGGGCACCGGAGACCGCATACTTCCCGGCGAACACGAACGTCGGCACGCTGGAGATCCCGAGCGCGTACGCCTCCTGGATCTCGGCGGTCACCTCGGCCACGCCGGCGTCGGAGTTGAGGAATTCGCGTACCGCTGCCTCATCGAGCCCGGCCTCGACGGCGATGGCGGTGAGATCGTCGATCGCGCCGATGTTGCGGCCTTCGGTGAAATGCGCACGGTGCAGAGCCTCGACGACCGCCGGGCCGATGCCCTCGCGGGTGGCGAACCAGGCGAGCCGGTGTGCGGTGAAGGTGTTGGCGATCAGCGCGGTGTCGTAGTGCAGCTCGATGCCGTCGGCCGCGGCGACCTGGGTGGTGTGGCTGGTCAGTTGGCGTGCCCGCTCGGGGCCGCCGAACTTGGGGGCGAGCCAGTCGAGCAGCGGATGCGCGTCCTGCGGCGTCGATGGATCGAGTTGGAACGGCTTATAGGTCAGGTTCACGTCGCCGTCGAAATCGGCCAGCGCGGTCTCGAGCCGGCGCTTGCCGATGTAGCACCACGGGCAGACGACGTCCGAGTAAATGTCGATGTCCACGTCAGGATGCAACTCCGCGACCACGGCCGGCATTTCACGCTGAACCCTCGAATCGGCCCCGTCGTGGCCAAGGTCACGCGTCGAGAGCGGCAACCAGCCGGTCCACAACCTCTTCCACGGGTACGTCCTCCCGCGAGCCGCTGCGCCGATCACGCAATTCCACGTACCCGTGGGTGAGCCGGCGCCCGACCACGACCGACCAGGGCACGCCGAGGAGTTCGGCGTCGGTGAACTTCACGCCGGCCGATACACCGGTCCGATCGTCCACGATCGCGCGCAGTCCGGCGGCGGCGAGGTCGTCTCCGAGTCCCAGAGCCGCGTCGATCTGGGCGTTGCCGGTCGCGACCACCTGTACGTCGGCCGGCGCGACGGCCACCGGCCACACCAGGCCACGCTCGTCGTGATGCTGTTCGACAATCGTCGCCATCGCCCGGGTGATACCGATGCCATACGAGCCCATGGTGATCCGGATCGGGTGGCCGTCGGGGCCGAGGGCGTCGAGTGAGAACACGTCGGCAAAACGCCGGCCGAGCGCGAAGATGTGGCCGATCTCGATGCCCCGACGGAGCTCCAGCGGGCCGCCGCAGGTCGGGCACGCATCGCCGGCGCGGATTTCTACGGCCTCGATTGTGCCGTCCGGCGCGAAGTCGCGGCCGGCAACGACGTTGATCGCGTGCCGATCCGGCTCGTTGGCCCCGGTCACCCAGGCCGTCCCGCTGACGACGCGAGGATCGACGAGGTAGCGGAACTTGGCTCGGCCCTGCGGACCGATGTAACCGCGGACGAGATCCGGCCGCGTCGCGAAGTCGTCGAACATGGCGACCGTGGCCGGATATAGCAGCGCACCGACGCGTTTCAGGTCGACCTCCCGGTCGCCCGGCACACCGATCACCAGGAGGTCGGCCGTACCGTTCGGGTCGGTGACCTGGAGTACGACGTTCTTGAGCGTGTCCGCGGCCCGCCAGTCGCCCCGGCCGCCGGCCCGCTGTGCGTTGACCATCGAGACGAGCGAGTCGATCGTCGGCGTATCGGGGGTGTCGAGCACCTGGATCTCGGAATGGCGCAACGGATCGGACGCTGGCGGTGCGGGCGTCGTCACCGCCTCGGTATTCGCCGAGTAGCCGCACGCCGGGCACGCGACATAGGTGTCCTCGCCGACCTCCGCATCGGCCAGGAACTCCTCGGAGGCGGACCCGCCCATCGCGCCGGACATGGCCGACACGATCGTGTAGCGCAGCCCGAGCCGGTCGAAAATCCGTTGGTACGCCTCGCGATGGGCCACATAGGAGGCACGCTGGCCGTCGTCGTCCAGATCGAAGGAGTAGGCGTCTTTCATGATGAACTCGCGCGTTCGCAGCAACCCGGCGCGTGGGCGCGGCTCGTCCCGGAACTTCGTCTGCATCTGGTAGAGGATCACCGGATAGTCGCGATAGCTGGCGCAGATGTCCTTCACCAGCAGGGTGAACAACTCCTCATGCGTCGGCGCGAGCAGATGGTCCGCGCCCCGCCGGTCCTTGAGCCGGAAGATCTCCTGGCCGTACTCGGTCCAGCGACCACTCGCCTCGTACGGCTCCCGGGGCAGTAGCGACGGAAACTGCACCTGCTGGCCGCCGATGGACCGCATCTCGTCGTGAATCACGTCGGCGATGCGGTCCGCGACGAGCTTCCCGAGCGGCAGCAACGTGTAGCCGCCGCTGGCCGCGCGACGGATGTAACCGGCCCGCACCAGCAGGCGGTGGCTCGGCACCTCGGCTTCGGCCGGATCCTCGCGCAACGTACGGCCGAACATCGTCGACATCCGCAGAGCGGGCTTCCGGTCGGGCATGGCGGCAGCGTACGCGCCCGCGCCGGGCTGCCTCACCGTATTTCCGGGCGCCTCACCGCGTTGCCGGGGCCAATCGCACCGCCCGGTTTCCGGCGTGCGTCACGTCACGATGGCCAGCCGTTCGCCCATCTGCCGGGCGCTGGCACACTCAGGACCGCGAGGTAACTTGCCACGGGTACGACGACCGAGGGGAGTGCGGCGGCGATGGCGTGGCGGAGTTTCGTCGCGGTCGGGGACAGTTTCACCGAAGGGCTCGACGACCCCGACCCGGAAACCGGAATCTTTCGGGGCTGGGCCGATCTCGTCGCGACCCGGCTGGCCGTCGAGGCGCCCGACTTCCAATACGCCAACCTCGCCGTACGCGGCCGCCTGTTTGACAGCGTGGTCGACGAGCAGGTGCCGCCGACGCTGCGAATGGCCCCGGATGTGGTGAGCTTTGCGGCCGGTGGCAACGACGCGTTGCGACGCGGATTCCAGCCCGACCTGCTGTTGCCGCGTTTCCATCACGTCGTCGGCACGCTTCGCGCGGCCGGATCCGAGGTCATCGTGTTCCGGTTCGCCGACGTGACCCGGCGCCTGCCCGGCCAACGCCTGATCCTGCCGCGCGTGACCATGATGAACGACGCGGTCAGCGAGGCCCGCGACCGGCACGGCGCGATCGTTGTCGATCTGTGGGGCGACGACGAATTCCTCAATCCGGCGCTCTGGAGCCTGGATCGGTTGCACCTGAACGCGATCGGACACCGTCGGGTCGCCGCCCACGTGCTCGCCGCGCTCGGGATCGACCCGGACACCACGTGGCTTGACGCGCCCGCGTACCCGGCTCGGCTGTCCTGGACGGCGGCGCGGGCGGCCGACGCACGCTGGACCAGGGACCACCTTGCGCCGTGGGTGAAGCGGCGCCTGACCGGACGCTCGTCCGGCGACCAGGTGATGCCGAAGCGTCCGACGCTCAGTCAGATCACGCCCGCGGGGTAAGCGCCGCCCTAGTCGTCGATGAGCTCGGCGGGGTCGACGGCGACGGGGAACGGTTCCGTGAGCGCTGCCCGCGTGCCCGCTCCCACACGGTGTGTGAGCCGGTATTCGCCGCCGTCGAGCGCGTAGGCGAACAGCACCGGCAGCACGTCCGAGCCCTGGTCGGTGAACGGGAGCAACTCGACCCGCCAGAAGTGCGGCACCCCGGCCGCGGCGAAGATCGCTGGCTTGCTGCGCCGGTCGGTGACCCGCGACGACGGTGAAACGATCTCGACCACCAGGCTCACTAAAGCGATCGGGATCGTCGGGGCCAGCATCGGCTCACGTCGGGCGACGACGATGTCCGGGATCAGCGCCGAGTCACCGTCGGCCAGCGTCACCCCGACCGCCGTGGCAACCCGAAAGTCCGGCTTTGCGGCTGCAAGCAACACGCGGCAGAGGGCGTCTCCAGCCCACTGATGGGCATACGTCGGTGGCGGGCTCACCAGTAGTCCTCCGTCGATCAGCTCATACCGCGACCCGGCGGATGACTCGTTGAGCGCCCACCAGTCGTCGAGCGTCCACGGACCCGTCGCGCTCAATGCTGGTGCACTCATGAAGCCGATTGTCCCATGGGTGCGGGGCCGCCGCATGCGCGAGCCGCTTGCAGTGGCGATCACTATCCTGGCTCAGTTTTCACGGTGCGGCGCTACCCTCACGGTCATGCCGATGGATTGGGCCGACTCGCCGGTTGTCGGCGCACGGTCGTCGTGGGCACCGGTCGTGCTCGCGGTGTTCGTCGCCATCCCCCTGGCGGCCGGGCTCGCGGCGTGGCTCACGCGACGCCGCCGCGGTGCTGGTTGGGGTCATGACTGGGCCGCCCGCTCCGCCTGGGCCGAGGTCTTCATGACCGTGGGTACGTTGCCGTGGCTCTGCCTCACGCTGCTGCCATCGGACCAGCCACGCGACGCCAACCTCGTGCTGTTTCGTGACCTGACGCAGCAGGTGCAGACCGGCTATGGCTACGCGATCGTACAGATCGGCGGGAATCTCCTGGTCTTCGCCGCGCTCGGGTTCGGCATGCCGGTGCGGTGGCGGGTCGGGCCACTCGCGGCGCTCGTGGTCGGCGCATTGGGGTCGACCGCGATCGAATCGTTACAGTGGGTCCTCGATCTCGGCCGCTATTCGTCGGTCGACGACGTGTTGGTCAACGCGGCCGGTGCCACGATCGCGGCAGTGCTGTCCCGACCCTGGTGGCGTCGCCGCATCGGACCCGCCTCGGGTCGGCCGGTCACGGGCGGGCGCGGCTCGCCGAAGTCGGCACGCTCATCGGACCAGGACGCGACGGTATCTGTCTGATCTGCACCGTTATGCGGGGCTGACTCTGCCGGGCATGCACCGTTACGGTGGGTCCGGCGACGAGTGCTGTCGGGATGATCGTCCGCGATCACAGGTTCTTGCCAGCCGGTGACCCACGAGAGCGTTGTCCGGGAGGCGTGCGGGATGTCCTACACGGAGGATGAGCTCTGGGACATGTTACGCGAATCGGCCGAGATGCCGTACGGCGCGGCCCGCACCGCGCTCACCGAGCAGGTGATGCGTTACGCCGACGCGCTCCGGGCGACCGAACTCCGGTTCAAGTCCCGTCTCCTGGCCACGAACGCGTACGTCTACGGCGGCCAGCCGTCGAAATCGTTCGTGACCTTCGCGTGGTGCCTGGCCGAATACGATCGCGACCCGCGTGCCTATCGGGCGTCGACGCACACGCTGCTGTGGAAGTTCAAGGCCACCATCTCCGGGCTCGTACGTTTTCCGGACATCTCGCTCGACCGGACCTACGAGGTGCTGGACGACATGGCCCGCCGGTGGCGCCAGGGCGGTCACAGCCCCCACGCGGTCTACCAACTTCGCCACATGATCGCTCGGCATTTGGGCGACCACGCCGCCGCGACGGAATGGTTCGACAAGTGGTGTGCGGCGCCGCGCGACGAGCTGTCCGACTGCCTCGGCTGCGACCCGACCGAGAAGGCCATGTGGCTCGCCGAGATCGGACGCGATGTGGACGCGATCGCGGTCGCCGAGCCGGTGCTGGACGGCGACCTCGACTGCTCCGAGCAGCCCCGGTCGATCCTCACCGCGCTGATGGTGCCGTATCTGCGGGCCGGCCGGCTGGACGAGGCGCGCGACGCCCATCGCCGGGCCTATAGAGCACACCGACCGATCGTCGCCGACCTGGCCGAGATCGGTCAGCACGTCGCGTTCTGCGCGCTGACCGGCAACGAAGCGCGAGGCCTGGAGATCGTTGAACGGCACCTCGGGTGGCTCGACACCGCGCCATCGCCGTACGCGGCGATGATGTTCGCCGGGCACGCGGCGCACCTCCTCCGGCGGGCGGCCACCACCGGCGCCGGCACCGGGCGGGTGCACCGGCC
>DATCXD010000441.1:0-4840 GCA_036566005.1 Micromonosporaceae bacterium
GGCGACATCGGCGAGTGCCGCCAGGTCGTCGAGGTCCGGGAGGCGCAACTCGAGGCGAGGCGTACGCAACCGGATCCCGTACGCCGCATAGTGGTCGGTGAGCATGGCCCATGCTGACTGAGATGAGGCCGTCGCGCCACGCAAAATATCGGAAGAGCCACGTCAAGGAGGTCGACGATGACGACCGCACTTGTCCTCGGCAGCGGCGGCCTGACCGGCGCCGCCTGGGAGCTGGGCATTCTCGCTGGGCTGGCCGACGAGGGCGTCGACGTGACCGACGCGGACACCGTGATCGGGACGTCGGCGGGCTCCGTGGTCGGTGCGCAGTTGGCCGCCGGCGTGCCGATCGACGAGCTCTACCAGGCGCAGCTTGTCCGCGCGACCGCGGAGATCCCGGCCAAGCTCGGCGCGCGCTTCAATCTGATGACGGCGGCGGCGATGCTGCGCTCCCCCAGCCCGCAGCGCTTTCGGCAACGCATCGGCGCACGCGCACTCGCCACGCGGACGGTGTCGGAGGCAACCCGGCACGAGGTGATCGTCAAACGACTGCCCAGCCAGTCGTGGCCGGACCGTCGGCTGCTGATCGTGGCGGTCGACGCGCTGAGCGGCGAGGTCGCGGTGTTCGGTCGGGACGCGGGCGTGTCGCTCGCCGACGCGGTCGCGGCAAGCTGTGCCGTACCCACGATCTGGCCACCGGCGCGGATCGGCGATCGCCGGTTCATCGACGGAGGTCTGCGGTCGTGGGCGAACGCGGACCTGGCCGAGGGCGCCGACCGGATCGTCGTGCTGGCGCCGATGCCGCAGGGCAGCGGTCCGATGACGAAGGTCGCCGACCAGGTGTCGGCGCTCGCCCGCGCCGCGACCGTCGCACTGATCGTCCCGGATCGCGACGCGCGGGTCGCGATGGGCGGCAACATCCTCGATCCATCCCGGCGCTCAGCGTCGGCCTGGGCCGGCCGGCGGCAAGGGGCGCAGGCGGCGGCGATCGTGCGGTCCGCCTGGCTGGGAGCGGTCGCCTGACAGCCGACCGGGCCGGGGTGCACGACTGATCTCGACCATGTGTGCTGAGCCACAGAAGACGCCGTCGCGAGCTGCCGTTACTCATGAGTAACATTGCGGTACGCATCCGATCGTGCCGTGCTCTAGGAGGCTCACATGCCCCGTTCCGTCCGCGACGTCGTCTTCGTCGACGGAGTCCGCGTCCCGTTCGGCAAGGCCGGCGGCATGTACGCGAACACCCGCGCCGATGATCTCGTCATCCGCTGCATCCGCGAACTCATGTCCCGCAACCCGAATTTGCCGCCGGCGCGCGTGGACGAGGTCGCGATCGCCGCCACCACCCAGATTGGCGACCAGGGCCTGACCATCGGCCGAACCGCGGCGTTGCTCGCCGGCCTGCCCACGTCGGTGCCGGGATTCGCGATCGACCGCATGTGCGCCGGAGCGATGACGGCCGTCACGACGGTGTCCTCCGCGATCGCGGTCGGCGCCTACGACGTCGCCATCGCCGGCGGCGTCGAGCACATGGGCCGGCACCCGATGGGCGAGGGCGTCGACCCGAATCCGCGCATCGTCGCCGAAAAGCTCGTCGACCCGTCCGCGCTCGTGATGGGTGCGACGGCGGAGAACCTGCACGACCGGCTGCCCGGCATCACCAAGGAGCGTGCCGACGCGTTCGGTCTCGCGTCGCAGGAAAAGACCGCAAAGGCGTACGCCAACGGCAAGCTCCAGCCCGACCTCGTGTCGGTGGCGATCCGGGACGAAGACGGCGCTTGGGGTCTCGCCACCCTCGACGAGGCGCCGCGCGAGACGTCGCTGGCCAAGCTCGCGACGCTGCGCACTCCGTTCCGGCCGCACGGCAAGGTGACCGCCGGCAACTCGGCCGGTCTGAACGACGGCGCGACCGCGTGCCTGCTCGCCGCCGAGGACGTCGCGCGCGAACTCGACCTGCCGATCGGCATGCGTCTGGTCAGTTACGGCTTCGTCGGCGTCGAGCCGGAGGTGATGGGGCTCGGTCCGATCCCGTCGACCGAGAAGGCGTTGCGCCTGGCCGGTCTGTCCATCCAGGACATCGGTCTGTTCGAGCTGAACGAGGCATTCGCCGTCCAGGTGCTCGCGTTCCTCGACCACTTCGGCATCGCCGACGACGACCCGCGCGTCAACCCGTGGGGCGGGGCGATCGCGGTCGGGCATCCGTTGGCATCGTCCGGCGTACGGCTGATGACGCAACTGTCGCGACATTTCGCCGAGCATCCCGAGGTCCGCTACGGACTGACCGCGATGTGCATCGGCATCGGCATGGGCGGCAGCGTGATCTGGGAGAACCCGCACTGGAGCGGTGCCGGGTCGGACACAGCGGCGGAGGCCTCGGCATGAGCATCGACGTCAACGCATTCCCGGACGAGGTCGTGACGCAGGCGAAGCTTCGGTTCGTCCGCGTGCCCGGCCTCGACCGGGCGGCCGCGCTCATCACGCTCGACAACGGGTTCGACCACACCAAGCCGAACACGTTCGGGCCGGGCGGCCTCGCGAGCCTGGATGCCGCGATCACGTCGGCCCTCGAAGCCGAGCCGGCATTCGTCGCGCTGACCGGCAAGCCGTACGTGTTCAGCGTCGGCGCCGATGTCACCGGCATGCCCCGGATCGCCTCACGCGAACAGGCCCTGGAAGTGGGGCGGCTGGGCCACCGGGTGTTCCGGCGGCTGAAGGATGCGTCCATCGACGGTCGCCCGGTGCCGACGTTCGCGTTCGTCAACGGCGCGGCGATGGGCGGCGGTCTCGAGGTCGCGCTGCACTGCCACTACCGGACGGTGTCCACCGGCGCCGCCGCTCTCGCGCTGCCCGAGGTGTCGCTCGGTCTCGTGCCTGCCTGGGGAGGAACGCAACTGTTGCCGAACCTGATCGGTGTCATCGGTGCGGCCAAGGTGATCGTCGAGAACCCGCTGATGCAGAACCGCATGTTGAGGCCGGCCGAGGCACGCGAACTCGGCATCTTCGATGCCACTTTCGAGCCGGCCGATTTCCTGGAGCGATCGCTCGCGTGGGCGGCCTCGGTCGTGTCCGGTGACGTCACGGTCGAGCGCCCCGAGGTCGACCGCAGCGACATGTGGGACGCCGTCATCGGCTTCGCCCGCAAGACGCTCGACGACCGGCTACACGGCGCTCCGGCCGCGCCGTACCGCGCCTTGGACCTACTTGCGCTCGCGAAGGATGCGTCCTTCACCGACGGTACGGCGGCCGAGGACGAAGCACTGGCCGACCTGGTGCTCTCCGACCAGCTCCGCGCCGGGCTCTACGCGTTCGACCTCGTGCAGCGCCGGGCCCGCAAGCCGGCCGGCGCACCGTCGCCGGCGCTGGCGCGCGATATCACGAAGGTCGGCATCGTCGGCGCTGGCCTGATGGCCGGCCAGATCGCGTTGTTGTTCGCCCGCCGGCTGGAAGTGCCGATCGTGCTGACCGACCTGGACGCCGAGCGCGTCGCCAAGGGCGTCGGGTACGTCCACGGCGAGATCGACAAGCTCGTGGCGAAGGGCCGGCTCGATGCGGGCAAGGCGGCGAAGCTCCGTGGACTCGTCAGTGGCGACACCGACAAGGCCGCGTTCGCCGATGCCGATCTCGTGCTGGAGGCGGTCTTCGAGGATCTGTTGGTCAAGAAGCAGGTCTGGGCCGAGGTCGAGGCCGTTGTCACGCCCGAATGCGTCCTGGCCACCAATACGTCGTCGTTGTCGGTCACGGAGATGGCGGCCGACCTCGCGCATCCGGAGCGTGCCGTCGGCATCCACTTCTTCAACCCGGTGTCGGTGATGCCGCTGGTCGAGGTGGTCCGGGCCAAGAAGACCGACGATGTGGCTCTCGCTACCGCGTTCTCGGTCGGCAAGAAGCTGCGCAAGTCGTGCGTACTGGTCTCCGACGCCCCGTCGTTCGTCGTGAACCGGTTGCTGACCCGGTTCCTCGGCGAGACGTACGCTGCCGTCGACGCCGGCACCCCGCTCGACGTCGCGAATGCCGCGCTCGATCCGCTCGGCCTGCCGATGCGCCCGCTGCAACTGCTCAGCATGGTCGGCCCGGCCGTGGCACTGCACGTCAGCGAGACGCTGCACGAGGCCTTCCCCGATCGCTTCGGCGTCTCGGCCAACTTGGCGCGCGTCGTCAAGGCCGGTAAGCCCGGCTTCCTGACCCGCGACGGCGAGATCGACCCGGAGGTCACCGCACTACTCGATGTCGGTGACTCGCCAGTGTCCGCCGATAAGCTGCGCGGGCGCGCGCTGGACGCGTTGGCGTACGAGATCCGGCTGATGCTCGACGAAGGGGTCGTCGCCGAACCGCAGGACATCGACCTCTGCATGATCCTGGGTGCAGGCTGGCCGTTCTACAACGGAGGAATCACACCGTACCTGGACCGTACGGGCGTGTCCGAGCGGGTGACCGGCCGGCGGTTCCTGCCCAGGGGCGTCGCCTCGCTGCCGTAGCGCCGGGCGACGTCGCGCGGAACACGGCGGGCGGCCATCCTTTCCCGGGTGGCCGCCCGTTGTCGTGTTCCATGACCAGCGTCAATGCGTTCGACGTAGGGCTGTCCCCACCCCGACTTAGGGGGAGTTCCCCAGCGAAAGTTCGGGGGAGTTCCGGATCGTTTGTGGTCGGTCGCTGCGCGAATCTGTTGCCAGTCAAGAAATCGAGAAGGGAATCCTTATGGCAACGGATACGTCGGCGACACGCGCGCGGGCCGCATCACGCTCCGCGGCCGAGCCTCGTAGCGTGATCGCGGCGGTCGGGCGAGCGTGCTTTCGACATCGATGGCTCTTGCTCGTCGTCTGGCTCGCGGTCGCCGCGGGCGGCTTCC
>DATCXD010000444.1:0-3811 GCA_036566005.1 Micromonosporaceae bacterium
CGTCGTTCCGCTCGTCGTCCAAGATGTCGTCGACGGCCCGGTGCGTCACCATCGACCGGGCGCCTTGCTGACCCTCGGCGCCCTGGCCCTGGTGCTCGGCCTGATCGAGGCGATATTGATCTTCATCCGGCGCTGGACTCAGACCGTCTGCGCGCTGGGCATGGAGACGAAGCAGCGCAACGATCTCTACCGGCACCTGCAACGGCTGCCGGTCGCGTTCCACGACAAGTGGCAGTCCGGTCAGCTGCTGTCCCGCGCCATCAGCGATCTGTCGGTCATCCGACGGTTCATGTCGTTCGGGTTGATCTTCCTGATCGTGAACATCGGCACGTACGTGACGGTCGTGATCCTGCTCTTCCACCTGTACTGGCCGCTGGCGATCGTGGTGACGGCCGGATCGGTGCCGCTGTTCTGGATCAGCCGCGACTTCACCAAGCGATACTTCGCCGCCGCTCGGCTGATGCAGGACCAGCAGGGTGACCTCGCGACCATTGCCGAAGAGTCGGCCCAGGGCGTACGGACCGTGAAGGCGTACGGTCGGCGGCGCGAGGTCGCCACCAAGTACGGAGCCGCGGCGAAACTGGTCCACGACACCGGTGTGCGCAAGGCGATCATGGTCGCTCAGACGTGGTCGCGCTTCGACGTGGTGCCGAACGTCACACTCGCGATCGTCCTCGTCGGCGGCGCCTATGCGGTTTCGAAGAACGAGATGACGATCGGCGGCCTGGTCGCCTTCGTCACGCTCGAACTCATGCTCATCTGGCCGGTCGATGCGCTGGGCTGGATCATCTCGAACCTGCAGGAGTCGATGACCGCGGCCGACCGCATCTACGAGGTGCTCGACAGCGAGGTCACGATCACGGATCGGCCGGACGCCGTCGCGCTCGACGCCGACGCGGTCAGTGGCGACGTACGGTTCGACAACGTCCAGTTCACGTTCCCGGACGCCACGGAGCCGGTGCTGCGCGGCATCGATCTCGACATCCGGCCGGGCGAAACGATGGCGCTGGTCGGCGTGACCGGTAGCGGCAAGTCCGCGCTGATCTCCCTGGTACCCCGGCTCTACGACGTCACGGCCGGCCGGATCACCATAGACGGTCACGACATCCGCGATCTGCCGCTGGACAACCTGCGCGACCTGATCGGCGTCGCCTTCGAGGAGCCGACGCTCTTCTCGATGTCGGTCCGGGAAAACCTCACGTTGGGTCGGCCGGACGCGACCGACAAGCAGGTCGCCGAGGCGATCGACGTCGCTCAGGCCGGCTTTGTCTACGAATTGCCGTGGGGCCTGGCCACCCGCGTCGGCGAGCAGGGCCTCTCCCTGTCCGGCGGTCAGCGCCAGCGGCTCGCGCTGGCCCGTGCGGTGCTCGGCCGGCCACGCGTCCTCGTGCTCGACGACCCGCTGTCCGCGCTCGACGTGCACACCGAGGCGCTCGTCGAGGCCGCGCTGGCCCGTGTGCTGGCCCGGAGCACGGCCCTGATCGTCGTGCACCGCCCGTCGACGGTTGCCCTGGCCGACCGGGTCGCGCTGCTTCAAGGTGGCGTGATCACCCATGTCGGCACGCATTCGGAGCTGCTGGCGTCCGTACCGGCGTATCGGGCTGTGCTCTCGGCGGAGGCCGAGCATGACGACTCGCCGGCGCTCGACGACGCCGGCGACCTGGCCCGGCGCCGCCCGCGCGGCGGCACCGACGATGCTCATGCCGGCAGCGACCGACATGGGCCGAAGCGGCATTCCACCACGCACGCCGTCACCGACCCGACGTCCGACTTCGACGTAACGGATGCGATTCATGTCCACTGATCAACAGACGGCCCCGATCGCGGGCGATGACGTCATCGCGAGCCCACCGGCGAACGACGTGCACGCGTGGCGTGGTGTCGCGCCCGAGGAAGACGCCGAGCTCACCGCGGCCGAATTCGGCGGCGAGAAGGCGGCGTTGCGATTGCGGGCCGAGAGCCGGGCGTTGCTCGGCTCACTCCTGCGGCGCCACCGCAAGGCGCTCGTCGGCCTCCTCATCCTGCTGTTGTTGCAGGCCGGAGCCGAGATGGCCGGTCCCTATCTGGTCATGCTCGGCATCGACGACGGCATCGGCCCACTGGTCCGGGACGGCAACGGCACCGTGATGATCGAGATTGCGATCGCCTTCGCCGTGTCGATCGTGGTCGCGTATGCGGCCAAGCGCGGATTCCTGTCGCTGAGCGGCCGGATCGGCCAGGCGGTGCTCCTCGACCTGCGCAAGCGCGTGTTCGACCACTTCCAGCGGTTGTCGGTGAGCTTCCACGAGCGCTACACGTCGGGCCGCGTGGTCTCCCGCATGACGTCCGACATGGACTCCATCGCCGAGCTCATCGACGGTGGCGTCGAGGAGGTCGTGCTCGCGCTGATCTCGGTCGTGTCGGTCGCGGTCATCCTGCTCGTGTTGAACGTCCAGCTCGCGCTGGTCACGTTGCTGTCGTTTCCGTTCCTGATCTGGGTATCGCGCTGGTTCCAACGCGCGTCGGCCCGCGCCTACCGGCGCACGCGCGAGACGGTCGCGCTCGTCATCGTGCAGTTCGTCGAGTCGATGGGCGGCATCCGCGCCGTGCAGACGTTCCGCCGGGAGCGCCGAAATCAGGAGATCTTCGAACGCGTCAACGAGGACTACCGCGGCGCGAACACGGTCGCCATGCAGCTGATCGCGAAGTATTCGCCGGCGATCAAGGTGATCGGCAACGTGACGATCGCCGTTGTCCTGACGTTCGGCGGCTACCTCGTCATCAATGGGCACGCCGAGGTCGGTGTGCTGGCCGCGTTCCTGCTCTACCTGCGCCGGTTCTTCGAGCCGATGCAGGACCTGTCGATGTTCTACAACACGCTGCAGTCGGCCAGCGCGGCACTGGAGAAGCTGTCGGGCGTGCTGTCCGAACCGCCCGCCGTGCCCGAGCCGACGACGCCGGTCGCGGTCGTGGCCAGTCGCGGTGAGATCACCTTTACGGGTACGCACTTCAGCTACCGCGACGACCGGCAGGTGCTGGACGCGTTCGACCTCGAGATCCCGGCCGGCCAAACGGTCGCGCTGGTCGGCGCGACCGGCGCCGGCAAGTCCACGATCGCGAAGTTGGTCGCCCGTTTCTACGATCCGACCGGCGGCACAGTACGCATCGACAGCGTGGACGTCCGCGACATGAGCGACGACGATCTGCGCCGCACGGTGGTCATGGTCGCCCAGGAGAATTTCCTGTTCGCCGGCACGATCGCGGACAACATCAAGTTCGGTCGGCCGGACGCGACCGACGAGCAGGTACACGCCGCGGCCCGCGCGATCGGTGCCGACACATTCATCGACGCACTACCGGACGGCTACGAGACCGACGTACGCAAGCGCGGCGGCCGCCTGTCCGCCGGACAACGTCAACTGGTCGCGTTCGCCCGTGCATTCCTGGCCGATCCGCAGGTGCTGATCCTGGACGAGGCGACATCGTCGCTCGACATTCCGTCCGAGCGGCTGGTGCAGCGCGCGCTGCGGACGATCCTGCGGGACCGTACGGCGATCGTGATCGCGCACCGGCTGTCGACGGTCGAGATCGCCGACCGCGTACTCGTGTTGGACGCTGGACGGATTGTCGAGGACGGGACGCCGGAGCAATTGATCACCTCGGGCGGTCGCTACGCGAGCCTGCACGAGCAATGGCGGGACAGCCTGGTCTAGCGGTCACGGTGGTCGGGTTGCCGGCGCCTCAGCGCCCGAGTGACCGCCGCCGGATCGATGGCTGAGGCCCCGCCGCCGGCTCGACGACTCAGGCGCCTGCCGGCTCAGAAGCCGAAGTC
>DATCXD010000450.1:0-2669 GCA_036566005.1 Micromonosporaceae bacterium
GCGCGCATGGATACCACCGCGTCGGCGACGGCGAAGGCCGCGCTCAACTCGCCGTCGACCGCGGTGAGATGCAGTTGGATCGGGTCGACGCCGATCGCATCCAAGGTCATCAGCGCCGCGGCGGCGTTACTGGCCGCGGCCGGATCGAGCCGGCCACCGAGCATCACGATCCGGCGGTCGAACAGCCGTTCCTGGAGCCATCCCGGCACGCCATCGCCGCCGGACCGTCCCGGTTCGCGCTCCGGATCGACCGGCTGGTACGGAAATCGCGCGGTCACGGCGCGAGGTCGATCACCATGCGGACTGTCGTCACGCGCCCATCCCGTCATTTACCCACGATATCGGCGATACGCGGGTGCGGACCGATCCCGGCACTTCGCTCTGCGCGGAACGCCGTTATCCGACGACCCTGCGTAGATCAAGTAGACATTCAGGGGTCCGACGACTCGGTGGATCACGCCAGCGTCGCCGCGGCGGCAAGCGCCGATCCGCGCGCTCCGGCCATGTCCAGGTCCGGCACGAGCGCAAATGTCGCCGCCTTGCGCTGCTCTTCGCGCAAGTTCGTATTCGCCTGTACGGTCGAAAGGAACCAGTCGCGGAACTCGGGCGCGGCCTCGACAACGCCGCCGCCGAGGAAGTACGCGTGCGGGTCGGTGAAGTTGGCGGCGATCGAGCACAGCCGGCCGAGCGCGATCGCCTGCTGTTCGAAGATGCGCCGGGCGAGCGGATCGCGCCGCTCGCCGTAGCCTCGGACGAGCTTCGCGGCCAGCCCGGGCTCGACGAGCCTGAGCTCGTGGCCCGGCTCGCGACTGAGCCAGTAGGGCAGCAGGTTCTTCTCGATCCCGGTCAGCGAGGCGAAGCTCTCCGCGTCTCCAATCAGGCCGCAGTTGCACGCCGGCGTGGGCTGGCCCGGATCGAGCAGCCCTTCGATCGGGATCTGGATGTGCCCCAGTTCGGCCGCCATGCCCGCGGCGCCGCGGACGATGCGGCCCTGCTCCACCACGCCGCCGCCCAGTCCGGTGCCGACGATCACGGATACCGACGACCGGCTCGCGGCCGCGTCGCCGAAATAGGCGATGTGGGCGTAGAGGGCTGCGGCATTCGCATCGTTGTTGTAGACAACCGGGATGCCGATCCGTTGCTCGAGTGCGGTCCGGACGTCATAGCCACGCCACTCGGGCTCGGAAAAGTTCGTCGAGCCTTTGGACGAGATCACACCGTCCGCGCTAGCCGGGCCTGGTGTGTCTAGACCGACGGCGCGGATCGAGTCCCGCGCGACACCGGTGACCGCGAGGATGTTGTCCAGCGATTCCACGAGTGCCTGCACGGCGACCACCGGGCCCTCGCGGACCAGGCTCGGCGTCTCGACCAGCCCGTCCACCAGGAAGTTGCCGTCGGCATCGAGCACGGTCGCATTGTTGCTGCTGCCACCGTTGTCGAGACCGACAACCGCCCACGCAGTCACTGCTGGCCACCTCAGATCCGTATCGCGAGGCCGGCTCGCCCGCCGACGAACGGATCTTAGTCCGGCCGGCGCGACGTGCAACGCCGCTAAAGCAGATCAACTGCCCGGTCACGCTCCACCTCGGGACCGACGTCGATATCGTGCGGACGGACCAGCCGACCGTCGATGTGGTCCGCCTGGTCGTGCGTGACGAAGACCTACGCCGAGCGGGCGTCAGACTCAATGGGAAGTTAGGCCCACGCTTCGGGATCGGCGACCAGATCCTTGACCCGTTTCGGCAGGTCGGCACCGGCCACGTCGGCGATCGTGACGAGCTCAAGGATTTCCCGCTCGCTGGCCCGCAGCGCGATCCAGACCTCCTGCAGCGGCTTGGCGACCCCTCGGTAGCCGAGGTCCTCCGGCCGCGTGTTGCGGATGTGCGCCAGCGGTCCGTCGATGATGCGGATGACATCGGCGAGGGAGATCTCACTGGCCGGCCGGGTCAGCCAGTAACCACCCTCGGGTCCACGCTGTGCCGTCACGATGCCGCCGCGACGCAGCTGCACCAGGATGCTCTCCAGGAACTTGCCCGGAATCTGCTGGCTGGTTGCGAGCCGCTCGGCCGTCACCGGCAACGGCGCCTGGTCGCCCGCCGCCAGCTGCGCGGCGGCGAGTTCGGTCGCCGCGCGCAACGCGTAATCCACCCGTGCCGACAGTCGCATGGACCGATTATCCCCGGTCAGCGCGGAAACTGGTGATCAAGCCCCGCGGCGGTCGCCGTCCACCGATGCGCTCATCGCATCACGATCCACCCCGGGTACGGCGAACCTCACGCTCCGATGCGCCGCAGCAGACCTTCCTGGACGGCACTCGCGATGAGCCGCCCGTCCGCGGTGAACATCCGGCCGGTGGCGAGTCCACGCGCGTCGGACGCGGACGGGCTCAGACAGTCGTAGAGGAACCATTCGTCCGCTCGGAACGGTCGGTGGAACCAGAGCGCATGGTCGAGGCTGGCGCCGATGTAGCCGCCCGGACCCCAGACCTCGCCGTGCGTCGACAGGACCGAGTCGAGCAGCGTCAGGTCGGAGGCGAACGTGAGCGCGCACGCATGCACGAGCGGATCGTCGGGCAGCTTGCCGTCGATGCGCATCCACACCTGTTGCCGCTCGGCCGCCGGCCGAGCGGCAACGGGTGTGGATGCACATCGACGGCAAGCTGCCCGACG